>JBNGCT010000006.1:0-35462 GCA_049974965.1 Thermovirgaceae bacterium | reverse complement strand
AGTTTTTCCCGAGCCTTGTCGGATATCTGCAGCTTCAGGTCTTTCATTCTCAACCCTCCAAGGGAATGGTTTTTATTTTACACGGTTGATTATACCCTATGACCGTATAAATTCCAACCCCTTTCAGAAAGGATGCCGAGAAAATCTTCCGGCGGAACGGCCGTGAAGGTTTTTCCCGCCAAATGCTCCAGGGGTGACAGCGTTTCCTGCGGAAAGGAAATCCGCCTGGCATGCAGCAACGGCCTCCTGACGCCGGAGGGTTTCAGCTCGGCATTTGTCTTTCTGTCACCATATTTCAGGTCCCCCGCCAGGGGGTGTCCTGCTTGCGCCATGTGGACCCGTGCCTGGTGCGGCCTTCCTGTCACCAGTTCCAGCGAGACGAGCGACAGGCGGCCGTCCGTCTCCAGCCGCGAGAAACGGGTTTCGGAATACCGTCCGCCCCTGTCCACGACGGAAACGAGGTTCCGGGAGGTATCTTTTTCCAGCTTTCCCCTGATGACCCCTTCCTTTTCCGTCTGCCCGGCCACAATGGCAAGGTAAAACTTCCGCATCCTGTTCTTTCTCCACATCTCGTGGAGCGCCCTCAGCGCCGGTCCCGTCAGGGCCACGACCAGGGCACCGGAAGTGTTCCTGTCGAGCCGGTGAGCCGCCGTCGGGAGGAAGGTCCGGTCTTTCCATTCGAGGGTGCCGGTCACACGCCCCACGGCTGAATCATCGCCCTCTTCCACGGGCTGCGTGAGAAGGTTCCAGGGTTTGTTGGCCACACACACCTCGCTGTCCGCATAGACAATGTCTATTGCCGGGGGACGGCTGCCCTCCTGCACGGGGACCGGTCCCTTTTCCCTGGCCGGGTCGTCCCACGGGACGGTCACCGTCTGCCCCTCCGCCACCCGGTCATCGAAGGCTGCGGGCTTTCCGTCGAGGCGGACGCGTTTCTTCCGGAAAAATTTCATCATCGCTCCAAGCGGAAGATCGGGCCATCTGCTTTTCAGAACCTTGTCGAGGCGCCTTCCATCCTGGTGTCTGTCGATCTTGAAAGTCTGTCCCATAGTCATTGACCTCTTTCTCTCTCGTCCTGGTGATTCGGCCTTTTCCAGAAGCGCCTCTGCGCGGATGGATGATATTCCGACACCGCATGCTCGCCACCGGGGCTCTCCTGCGCTGCCTGCCAACAGTACATGACAAAATCCAGTTCATCCGCTGAAGAAACGATGATTGCCTCCGGCGTGGCGGGAAGGACGGGCGAACCATACTCGCGCCTTCCATGGTGGCTGATGAGGATGTGCCCGATGGCCAGGGCTGTTGCCTCGTCGAGTTCATACTCCTCTGCCAGTTTGACGAACCGGGCGTATCCGAGGGGAATATGGTCGATGACCGTGCCCGGAACGGTCACGGAGGGGAACGGGTCCAGCGAGTAGGCGTCAAGCTTGCCGATGTCGTGGAGAAGCCCTCCTGCAGTGACAATGTCCATATCGACGCCGAATCCGCCGGCATTGTAGGCCGCCGCCACAGCCCTGCCCGCGCGGGTCACGGCAAGGGTGTGCTCCAAAAGACCGTGAACGTAGGCGTGATGGTGGGAAACGGCGGCAGGGGCTTTCCGGAACATTTCCCAGAAGGGTCCGTCAAAAACCTTCCGGAGGAAATGCCCCACTGGTTCCCCGCAGCCTCCGATCATCTCCCGGAGCTCCCGTTCCATGTCCTCGAGGGGGACAGGCGACCGTTCAAGAAACATCGACAAAGGGTACTTTTCCTCGTCGAGAAGGTAGATTTCATTAAACTGGTACTGGGGTCTCCCCTTGAACTCCGTCACCGTTCCAAAGACACCGACGGGGCTGTTCAGAAGATCCGCCTGGACATCAAGCTTCGCGGGTTCGACACTGGTTTTCTGCCCGTCTCTCGCGTCCCACCATCTGGCGTCGCTCCACACCTTGGCCTCCAGGGATCCCTCTGAATCCATGATGGCCATCTCCCAAAAGAGACGACGGTTCTTGTCGAACCTTGCCTTGACGGAGACGATGGCCGCCGTCGCCTTGAAATTCTTCCCTGGGGGAAGTCCCCTGATATCCAGGGTCGTCATGGCCTTGTCTTCACTCACTGCAAAACCTCCGGTCCCGATCATGCGCCGTATTTTGCGAGGCGGCGTGCATGGGCGAGCATGAGCCCCATGAGTTTCCACGCCGGCATGATTCCGAGGCTTCCCCGGGCACATGCTCTTTCACCGAAAACCTCGCTGCCGTCTGGCCGGACGAAGGAACTTTTCAGGAGCAGCGGCGACGGATGCCACGAATGAGAGGCCAGTCCAGCCGGCGTGCTGTGGTCCCCCGTGACGGCGATCACCTCCGGGCGAAGTTCGAGCAGATCAGGCAGTATCCGGTCGACCTGCTCGATGACATCAACCTTGGCGTCAAAATCCCCGTCTTCTCCCCTGCTGTCAGTGTACTTGACGTGGACGAAAAAGTAATCGAAGGCGTCCCACTGGGCTTTCACGATTTCCACCAGATCCGCAAGGTCCCGGGCCGGCTCGGCCACATTCATGCCCACGAGGCTGGCAAGCCCCCTGTACATCGGGTAGGAAGCGACCGCCAGGGGATGAATCCCGTAGAGGTCTTTCATCTGGGGTATGTCGGGAACGCCGGAAAAACCACGGAGCAGACAGCCGTTTGCCCTGTCTTCCCCCGAAAGGACCTTCCGGACTTCGCGGATAAGGGCGTTGACGGTTTTGGCCGTTTTGTGACCGTCAGGAGCCGTTGCCTCGGCCCACTTCATCGGCTTGCCTACGATCTGCGGATCAGCGTCCGAAACGTTTTCAGACAAATCTTCCCCTGAAAGGACGACAACGAACCGGTGTTCGAGTCCCGGGTAGAAACGGATCCCGACGCCGTTGATCTCTGAAATTGAACGGGAGAGCTTTTCGACGATTTCTCCGCTTCTTTCCGTGTCGATGCGTCCCGCCCGCCTGTCGGCGATGACGTCCCGCCCTTTCCAGGTGGCGAAATTGCCTCGCGCGCAAATTTCTCCCTTTTTCACCTCGGCTCCGATACCGAGGGCTTCAAGGATCCCCCGGCCGATGGAAAAATCCAGGGGGTCATAGCCGAACAGACCGAGATGCCCGGGTCCGCTTCCGGGCGTTATACCCGTGTCCACGATCTCGAGAAGCCCCGTCTCCCCGGATGCGGCGAGTTCGTCGAGGTTCGGCGTCCATGCCTTCTCGAGTTCCGTCCGGCCCTCGGTTCCCGGCAGACCGCCGAGACCGTCCATGACGAAAAGAATCATCTTGGTCTGGTTTTCCACCGCAATCGACTTAAGCACTTCCAGCCGCGGTATTGTCATCTGCAAGCACCTCCTGAAAAAGCTTACCTTGTCGGTACTTTCTTCGTTTGAACATACACCCCGAAGTCTCGTCTTGTCCACTTTGCCGTCACAGTGAAACCTGCACTTCCCGCCTGTAGGGTGCGTCAGACCAGGAGATATCGCCGAGCAGAAAGAGGAATGCCCCATCCCCGTTCAACCTGACACCGGTGATCGAGGCGTTGGCCAGATCGAACCGCCGGAATCCAGAAAGGGGAAGCCCCAGCCAGGCACACAAGAGGACCTTGATCACGGCATCATGGCTGACGACGGCAACACACCCGTCACCGCAGCAAGACACATCTTCAATGGCCGCCAGGGCCCGGGCCTGGACATCACCTAGCGATTCCCCTCCCGGCATGACGACCTCCTGGGGGCGCTCCTGCCAAAGCCTGTAAGCGCTCGGCCACCTGCGAGCCACCGTATCAGCCTTCAGGCCTTCCCACTTCCCGTGCCTGATTTCACTCAGGGCTTCATGCATATTGACGCCCAGTCCTTTCCTGCGCGCGAGAAAACCGGCCGTCTCCCTGGCCCTGGAAAGAGGGCTCGACCAGACCGCAGAGAAAGGGATCCGTTCCGCCTGCAGGGCCATTGCTTTTGCCTGGGCCCGTCCCGTTTCGTCCAGGGGGACGTCCCTGCACCCCTGGAACCGCCCCTGCGCGTTCCATGCGGTCCGCCCGTGACGGATCAGGAAAAGGAACATCGTTAAAGCCCTTCCTCAAGCCGGACCGACTCCGCCCAGATCAGGTCACCCACGGACCTCAGGCGCTCCAGCACCTCGGACTGGACATCGGAGTCCACTTGCAGCACGCCAAGTGCAAGGCCGCTGCCGTTCTTGCGCCCCAATGCGAAACTCGCGATATTGATGCCCAGCTCTCCGAGCATGGACCCCACCTTGCCGATGACACCGGGTCTGTCGTGGTTCTGGAAAACAATCAGGTTTCCCTCGGGGATGCAATCGATCCAGTATCCGTTGATATTGACGACCCTGTGTTTCCCCTCTTCCGTAACGGTAGCCGTAATCCGGACCGATTGTCCTTCGCCGGCGAGCTCCAGCTCTATTGCGTTGTGATACGTCGAGGAAGGTCCCTTGCCCTCCTCTATCCGCAATCCGCGTTCGGCCGCCATCAGGGGAGCCGCCATGTAGCTCGTTTCCGGGCCGTGACGGACTTCGAGGACCCCCTTGAGGGCGGCCACGGCGTATGCCGAATGCCTGCAGGGATTCTCGAAACAGAGAATGCTTTCGCCGTCAAAGAGATCTCCTCTTCTTTTGAGGATCATCCGTTCAGGGGCGGCTTCCATAATGGACCCCGCGAAAGCACCTATCTTCCGTGACAGGGACAGGAAGCGCCGCCTGGCAGGCGAAAGGCGGTGTTCCATAAAGGGAAGGTTCACCGCATGCTCGTAGGGTTCGCCCTTCAGGGCCGAAAGGAGGTTTGACGCAACGATTTCTGAAACCGCCGACTGGGCCTCCCGGGTATTGGCGCCGATATGGGGCGTCAATACAACCTGGTCCCGGAGATCCTCGGCGAAAAGCGGGTGCTCTTTGGGGGGTTCCGACGAATAGACGTCAAACCCGGCTCCCGCGAGACGTCCTTCCCGGAGAGCGCCCGCGCATGCTTTTTCGTCGACAAGACGCCCCCTGGCGCAATTGATGAGTATCGCCCCGCGTCTGAAGGCCCGAAGCATTCGTTCGTCGATCATGAACCTGGTCTCATCCGTCATGGGCGTGTGCAGGGTAACGACATCGGCCAGGGCCAGTGATCCGGCAAGGTCCGGCATCAGGGACACGCCGAGTTCCTCCGCCCGTTTCGAAGACACGTAAGGGTCGTAGGCGTGGACGTTCATGTCGAAAGCTTTGGCCCGGGCCGCCACCCGGCTTCCGATTCTCCCCAACCCGACAATGAGCAGCGTCTTCCCTGCCAGTTGCGTCCCGACAAAACGCTTACGCTCCCATCGGCCGCCGATGACGGATTGATGGGCCTGGGGGAGCTTCCTGCAGACCGCCAGCATGACCGCAAAGGTGTGTTCCGTTGCGGAAAGGGTGTTCCCAGTCGGTGCGTTGATTACGACGATGCCCCTCCTGCTTGCTTCGGTGAGATCAATGTTGTCCACGCCGACTCCGGCCCTGGCGACCACCCTGAGCTTCCCCCCCGCAGCCAGGATGTCTCTGTCCAGCGGCGTCCCGCTCCTGGTGATCATGGCATGAACATCCGTCACGGCTTCAAGGAGTTCCTCCCGGGACATGCCCATGCGCTGTTTCAGGCTGACAGCGGCGTCGTCCGAAAGGATCTTGAGGCCTGATTCATGGACGGGTTCGGTGACAAGGATTTCCCACATCATGCTCACTCCTCGCTGAATAGATCCAAACATTTACCGAAGTCAGGTTCTTTCACAGGGATTTCCGCCCTCTTGCAGGCAAACAGGAAAGACCCCAGCAGAAGACAGAGTTCCGGCCACCCCTCATCGGAGAAATGCCCTATCCGGAGGATGTCATCCTTCAGACCTCCCTGGCCGCCGGAGGTTTCAATCCCCAGGTCCCTCAGGATCTCCCGAATTTCCTCCGCCCGCCTCCCCGGGATTTTCACCGAAGTGACGCCCGGCGAGCGGTACCTCCTGTCCGACACGAAAGGCTCCAGCCCCATGGCCGTAAAACCTTCGGCCAGTGTCCGGGCAAAGCACCTTGCCGCCTTGTACCGCTGTTCGTATCCCTTTACGGCCAATACGTCGACAGCGGCATCAAGGGCACGGACAATGGTGACCGGTGGTGTATAGGGAACGGAAGGCTCTTCCCTTTCCAGCCCCGAAAGCAATGCACCGAGATCAAAGAAAACCATCGGTGCCGTCGTCCGCGTGCCCAGCACATTCCTGGCGCGGTTTGAAAGCCAGAGGAGCCCCAGTCCCGGCGGCCCCCCCAGCCCTTTTTGCGAACATGAGGCGATGCCGTCGATTCCCCATTTTTCCGGGTAAAGCGGCACCACGCCGAGTGAACTCACGGCGTCCACCAGGATGAGAGGCCTTGGCTCAGGCAAAGCCCGGCAGATCTCTTCAATCGGGTTGAGCACGCCCGTGGATGTTTCATTGTGAGTCAGAAGCAGGGCATCGGCATCAGGGAAACTCCGGCAGGCCTTCGCCACATCATCAGGAAAACACGCCCGACCGGGTTCGATGTTGAAAGGAATCACCCGCGCTCCCCGCCTTGCGGCGATTTCCCTGAAACGGTCTCCGAAGACTCCACAGGAGAAGGAAATCACCTTGCTGTGAGGTCCGATGAGATTCACCGCAAGAGCCTCCAGAGCCCCCGTACCGGATCCCGGAACAAGGGGAACGGACAAAGAGGTACGCAATAAATCCCGCAACCTGTTCTGCAGCCTCACAAGCAACACGGAAAACTCCCTGCTCCTGTGGCTGATCACCGGTTCCGCCATGGCCGCCTGCACTCCTGCTCCCAGCGGAACCGGCCCGGGTGTAAAAAGATATTTCTTCATAATGATGAAACCTCCTCTCAATAAAAAAGAGGGGACCGGAGCAAGATCCGGTCCCCTCGGGATTCTTTCTTTTTCAAGACTGGTTGCGGTTTACGTCAGAAGCACATGGGAGCCGGACTCCATATCGATATATCCTCTTGCGGAGAAACCGCAAGAGGCGGATCCGGAGCCGGACATTCCGCTTGCAGGAAGACTTGCAGGAAGAAAGGCGTAGCCGTTTTCGGGCATCCTGTTGTGCCACCTTTTGAAAAAGTTGCGCCATGTATACCACGGATGCCTGCTTCAGTCAAGCAGATAACACCTGAAAGGACATGCCAAAAAACCCGTGAGGGCAAAAAAACAGGGATTTCGGCGGATGCCGGAAAAGCGGAGTTGCTATAATATAGAGATAAATAACAGTATCTGAAGGGGGAAAAACCCCGTGAAAAAAGCAAAGGTCCTTCTGCCTGCGCTCATTTTTATGTTTACTCTTTTCGTTGCCACGGCGGATGCGGGGCTCAACAAAAACCTCGTCCCCCGAATCTGGGGAAAGCTGACATCCACAGCGGGCATCTCGAATGCGGGCCCCGTCCATCTGGAGGAAGAAAAAACGCCCAACGCCTGGGTTTCCTTCCAGGGCAACACCTACTCCGTTCACGCCACCACCGGCCTTCTTGACACGCTCGGGACGGAAGACGAGCTTGCCGGTGTGCTCGCCCACGAAATCGGCCATATAAAGAGCGGTCATTACAACGAGGCGGCAGGGCGCAGTCTCCTGTGGTATCTTCTTTTCAGGGCCGTCAAGAACGAGGGAGACCTTGCCCGCGGCGCTTTCGGGGTCGGTATGGCCCTGGCGGAAGCAGGCTTCAGCCGTGAACAGGAAATCGAGGCCGATATCTACGGAATCAGACTGTCCGCAAAAGCCGGGTACGATCCCTGGGGTCTGTACAATTCCATGCTGCGAATGAAAAAGGCCGGTTTCAAGACATCGCCGAGCGGATTCAATTCCCATCCGCCCACGGACCGCCGGTTGACACGCATCAGGCAGGAAACGGAGGCCGTCACAGCCGCGCGAAAGTAATGCGGTGCCTTTCGCAAAAAGAAACGAAAGTCCCCTGGAAAAAGGCTGACATTCCCGGCTCCGCCTTCAAAAAAGACTACTGAGGAGAGGAAAGACGAGAATCACACTTTTGGAGGGATGCATCTTGAGTTCGTTTCTGGAACCCCTGTACAGCGAGGCAACCCGTAATTCGAAGCCTTCACCGATTCGGGAAATGCTTCATGTCATCCGGCAGCCCGGGATGATTTCCTTTGCCGGCGGAATGCCTGACCCGGAAATTTTCCCCGTTCGGCAGTTCAAGGAGGCAGCGGGCATTTTCGACCGGGAAGGCAAGGATGTCCTCCAGTACGGGACCACGGAAGGCTACCAGCCTCTGAAGGAATTCCTCTGCACATGGACGGCACCAAGAATGGGCCGATCCCCCGACCCGAAGGAAATGCTCATCACCACCGGCTCGACACAGATCGTGGACCTTTTGTGCTGGGCTTTGATCGACAAGGGAGACTGCATCATCTGCGAGGAACCGACCTTCCTCGGAGCAACGCTGACCATGCACAACCATGGAGCGGAGTTTCTGACAGTCCCCTGCGATGAACAGGGCATGAAGGTCCAACTCCTGCCGGAAATCATCGAAAAGGCCAAAAATCAGGGGAAAAAGATCAAATTCATATACACCATCGTCAACTTTCACAACCCGCTGGGGTGCGACCTCTCGGTGGAACGCAGGAAAAGGCTCCTCGAAATCGCCGAGGAACACAATCTCGTGATCCTCGAAGACGATCCCTACGGATACGTCCGGTTTGACGGAGAAGACCCGCCGACGATTTACTCCATGGACACGGCGGGCAGAGTGCTTTTCGCCTGCAGCTTCTCGAAGATCCTCGCACCGGGGACACGTGTCGCATGGTGCGTCGGCGACTCCGAACTGATCCGGAAAATGACGGTCTTCAAACAGGGAGTGGATGTCTGCTCCAGCGTGGTGGCACAGGCCATGGTCTACGAATACTGCAGGCTCGGGCACCTCGATGCCTTTCTTCCGAAAATCATCGACCACTACCGCAGCAAACGGGACACCATGGAAGAAGCTTTCAGGACCTTTCTCCCGCATGATCAGGTCAGGTATCAGACACCCAAGGGCGGGTTTTTCTACTGGCTTGAAACACCGAACATCCAGGCAAAGGAGCTTTTCGACAAGGCCATAGAAAAGAAAGTGGCCTTCGTTCTGGGAGAGCCCTTCTATCCAAACGGCGGAGGCGAACACAATTTCAGGATGTGCTTCACCTTTGCGTCACAAAAACAGACGGAAGAAGGCATCTCCCGGCTGGGAGACGCCATCAGGGAGCTTGCGTAACCGATCCCCACGGGACACCTGCTTCGCACGGGCGAAAGCGGGAGAATCGGCTTCGACGGTTCTCCCGCTTTTTTCATCGGCTCAGGACTTTTGGGAAACCGGCGTTTTTTTCGTGACTGACGGGAGAATCAGCAGGCCGGGAGGCTTGAAATGGAACGGGACATCATTGCAGCAATCGCCACCGCCTGGGGCGAGGCGGGAATAGGAGTCGTAAAGGTTTCGGGAGAAGGCTCTCGGGACCTTCTGAACGGGATTTTCCGGGGGGCCAGGCCTCTTTCGGAGATTCCGGCTCGGCACATGAGCTACGGCCGCCTCGTCGATGCCTTTGGGGAAGCCATCGACGAAGTCCTTGTCGTGTGGTTCAAGCCTCCGAAAAGCTACACCGGGGAGGAAGTCACCGAAATCCATTGCCATGGGGGCTCCCTGGTCGCCAAAAGGTGCCTCGAGGAGGTCCTTTCGGCAGGCGCCAGGATGGCCGATCCCGGTGAATTCACCAGGCGGGCCTTTCTGAACGGGCGCCTCGACCTCACCCAGGCGGAATCGGTCATCGGCATCATACGGGCCAGAAGCTCGGAAGCCCTCAAGGCGGCCACAAGAAGCCTTTCCGGAGAATTTTCGAACCGAGTGAAGGAAATCTACGAAAAGATCATGAGCCTGAGCGCCCTCGTCGAAGCCGGCCTCGATTTCCCGGAAGAAGACATCCCTATACTGGATAACGCCGAAGCGGTGGAAAGAATCCGACAAATCGGCACGGACCTTTCGAATCTCATTGCCCGTGCCAAAACGGGCAACCTCCTGCGAGAGGGAATCCGTATCGCTCTGGTGGGCCGCCCCAACGTGGGCAAGTCCTCCCTGCTGAATGCGTTCCTCTCCGAAGCCAGGGCCATCGTCACGTCTATCCCCGGAACGACCCGGGATGTCATCGAGGAAGTGCTCACCCATCGGGGAGTTCCCCTCCGGCTTGTCGACACTGCCGGAATCCGTCGCCCTTCCGACGAAGCGGAAGCCATCGGCGTCGAACGAGCTCGAGCGGCCCTGCGCGAGGCCGATGTCAGAATATGGGTCATCGACGGGAACGAAGCTCTCCGTGACGAAGACAGGGAAATCGCTTCCCAGCTCGCCGGCAAGCCCCACATCGTCGTCGTGAACAAGGCGGACCTCCCCCTGGAGGTTTCCAGCGATGATGTTCATGGCCTCTTGCCTGGAAGCACCGTCAGGATCATTTCCGCCGAGACGGGATCCGGCGTTGAAGATCTAAAGGATGACATGGTCCGGCTTTTTGCGGGTGGGGGCACCCTTGACGAGGGACTGAACACCACAGCGCGGCAGCTGGAGGAACTTCGTCTTGCCGGGGAGGCTATCGGCCACGCTCTTGAAGCTTTCGCCGGCGCACTGGGAGAGGATGCCGCCGCCGCCGGACTCGCGGACGCCAGAAAATGCATGGAGCGGATTCTCGGCATTTCCGCCGACGATTCGCTGCTCGATGCGGTGTTCAACAGTTTCTGTATCGGCAAGTAGCTTGAACGATGCCGGGACCAGCCAAAAGGGAGGTGAAAAAATGCCGATTCTTGAGATTCACCTGATCGAGGGCCGGGACATGGAGAAAAAGAAAAAACTCGTAAAAAACGTCACTCAGGCCGTCTGCGAGAGCCTCGACGTGAAACCCGAGCAGGTGAGGATCATCCTGTCGGAAATGTCCAGGGAAAACTACGCAGCTGCGGGAATACTCTTTTCCGAGAAGTAACCTGTTACTCTCTCCAGCGCCGGTGCATCCAGAGCCACTGCTCTGGAGCCCGGCGTATCATTTTCTCCAGAGCCCTGTTGCAGTTGACCGTCATTGCCCGGATCTTCTCGTCACGGGACCCTGTTTCCGGGATTTCTATGGGCTTTTGGGCTTCAAAGACATACCTGAAGGGCCCGAGCCGGTATGCGGCAATAGGAATGAGAGGCGCCCCGGAAAGCACTGAATAGGCCGCAGGGCCCGAAGCTGTGCTGCAGGCACGGCCGAAAAAGGGGACATCAATTCCCATGCCGCCCCAGTGCTGATCTCCCGCGATTCCGACAAAACGGCCCTGCTTCAGCCTCTTGATGGGTTCCCTCAAAGCCTCTTTTGCAATGGTTCCCATGCCCATGATATTCCGATAGGTCTGCAGCAGATCCCTCAGTTCGGAATTTTCAGGCTCTCGGACCATGGCGTCAACGGGGTAGCCAGAAAACGCCAGCCACCCGCCCAGGAGTTCCCAGTTTCCGAAGTGGCCGAACAGGAGAACGGCTCCCCTTTTTTCCGCCGCGGCTTCTTCCAGAAACTCTTTTCCCTCCGTCCTGACGAACCACCTGAGCACCGATTGAGGGTCGTTCAGTGTGGCAAGATATTCCACAAGTATCCATGCATAATGCCGATACACCCTGCGAAGCATCTTTTTTCTCTTCGCGGGAGTCCATTCCGGAAAGGCAAGGCCCATGTTCCGGAGGGCGACATGCCTGCGGGGACCATATGCCGCAAGAAGAAGGGAAAGCACTCCGGCCGATGCCCTTGCACGGATTCCAGGGGCCGTAATCCGCCGGAGGCCTTCAAGAACCCTGCATTGCCATGCCAGAGCCGATCCCCCCTTTCATCGGGCAACCTCTGATGTCGGCACCGAATTCCTTCGCCGGACGTCTCAGGCACTGGGCCTTTCGGCGATATGGAATCGTTTCTTCCCGAGCCTGAAGAAAAGGAACCTGCCTTCAAGATAATCTTCCTGGGCCAGTGATGCGTCTTCCGATTCGACTTTCCTGCCGTTCAGCATCACCCCGCCGCCGCGGATCAGGCGTCGGGCTTCGCCCTTGCTTTTGCAGGCCCCGCTTGTCACAAGGGCTTCTACGACACCTTCCGGTTCTGTATCCAAAAGGCCCGAGGGAACTTCTTCCCGTAAAACGGGTATCATCTCACTGTCCAGTTCCGCGGGGTCAAAAGCACCCCCGAAAAGGATCTCACTCGCCCGTTTCGCCCTGGCGACCGCCTTCTTCCCGTGGACTGCTGACGTGACCTCCCAGGCGAGCACACGCTGGGCTTCACGTTTGGATGGGTCCTTCCTGTGTCCCTCGGCAAGCGAGGCAATATCGGGCAAGGGCATGAAGGTGAAGAGCTTCAGGAATTTTTCCACATCCCTGTCATCAGCATTGATCCAAAACTGGTAGAACTTGTAGGGCGAGGTCCGTTCGGGCGAAAGCCATACTGTTCCTTCTTCGGTTTTCCCGAATTTCTGGCCCGAAGCGGTCAGAAGCAGGGGATAGGTAACACCGAAGGCCTGCCCGCCTGTTTTTTTTCTGATGAGGTCGATGCCGGCAATAATGTTTCCCTGCTGGTCGTTGCCTCCCATCTGCAGCTTGCAGCCGATTTCCTTGAACAGATGATAGAAATCGTAGGCCTGCAGGAGCATGTAGGAAAACTCCGTGTAGGAGATAGATTTTTCCGGATCTTCGAGCCGGCTTCGAACGTATTCACGGCCGATCATGTAATTCACCGAAAAATGCTTTCCCGTGTCCCTCAGAAAATCGATGTACGACAGCTTGCCGAGCCAGTCATAGTTGTTGATGATCATTGCCGAATTGGCTCCGCAGTCGAAATCGAGGAACTGTTTGAACTGTTCTTTTACGGTCTCCATGTTTTTCTCGACCTGCTCCAGGGTCAACAGGTTCCGTTCCTTGCTTTTTCCCGAAGGGTCTCCGATAAGGCCCGTCCCGACCCCTGCGATGGCTATCGGCCGGTGGCCCAGCCGCTGCATCCAGGACAGTCCCATGATCGGGATAAGATGCCCGACATGAAGGCTGTCGGCGGTGGGATCGAAACCGACGTATCCGGTGACCATTTCCTCGTTGAACAAGGCGGCCAGTTCGCCAGGGCTGCTGCACCACTCGACGTTGCCTCTTTCTTCGAGAACGGAAAGGGCGTTTTCAGGCATTTCCCGTACCTCCCTGCACTGCTTTTAAGGATAAGATCTTGAGAACACAGGTTTCTTTATCTGTTTCCCTTATTGTCCGCCCTCCGGGGCCTGCTGCCACCGGATGCGGCCCTTTCTGTAATCTTCCATGACCATCAGGATCCTGCCGAACTTCCGGAGTTCCTCCGCCGCAAGGGCAATATCTTCCAGATCCTCTCCTCCGGAAAGCCCGACACGCTGGGCCAATGAGCCGGCTCTCGCGACATTTTCCAGCGCATCGGCCATCTTCGGAAAATCAAGGTACATCCAGGCGAGAGACGATCCGGGCAATTCGAAGACATCCCGTACCGGCACCCGTTTCTTCAGGCCTGATTCTTCCATGGCTCCGAGAAGGGCGAGTTCTTCCGATGCAGCTCCGACGACGGTCAACGGAACAGCCAGGGTCCCGCCTGTCTCGAATCCGGGAAGGGGTTTCGGGGTCAACGAAAGCCGCATCCAGTGCCTGTTCCACAAAGCTTCGATAAAATTTTCGCCTGCCGCCCCCCTGCCAGGCAATTGAACCAGGAATCCGGGGAGATTCACTACGAGAAAACGGCTCTGCCCGCCAAAAGCCAGGAACAGGGGCCCCTCGAGAATCTTTTGCAAAAGCCCGGTGTCGACACCCAGGGCTTCCGCCGCCCGGGGAAGTTCCGAGGTGATTTCCGGCATTTTCGCAATTCCCGCGGGAAGGTTGAAACCGGCGGCCGCTATGAGCGGATCAGGGATAAAGAACGTTTCAGACCATGCATGCCCTGTGAGGCCTTCCTTGATTTTATCAGGAATCCATCCCTCAATTCCCGAAACCCCCCAGGCCAGAAGACCGTCATCACCGGTTTTCCGCCATGCCGCCTCAAGCCTGACGGGATCATCGCCCACATCCTGGCCCTGCATCGAGGCGGAAGCAGCCAGAACCCCTCCGTCGTCCAGGTAGAGATGGCCCGGCCAGCCGGTTTCCACCGTCCAGCGGACATCGAGCCGTGCACCGGGATCCTCCAGGGCGTTCCGCATTCTGGCGATACCGCCTTCCTGCAGCGATACCAGCACCAGGCGGTCCGCCGTCTCCAGATACATTCCAGGGGCTCCTGCGACAAGCTGCAGGCGGTATCTGTTCTTTTCGCCTGTTCTTTCAAGGGAGGCCTCAGGGATGACTTCACGCCAGGGTTCGGGCAGCCTGCCCGAGGAAAGAAGGGAAACCTCCTCCCTGGGGAACAGGAACACACCGTACATCTCCGCCCTGTTCGCTTCCTCCGCCCAGGTGGCGAGAAGGGCCGTCTCCTGTGAGAGTCCGGCCAGGGGCAGGAGTCCCTCCATCAGGTTGAGGTAGGGTTTCGTTGAGGGGGACGCTTCTTCGGCCAGCGAATCCGGCACATCGCCTCCGATCTGGATCTGGTCCCCCGGCGCCATCACCAGGGCGTGAGGCACGCCCTCGTCGACGCCGGGCAGCACATCTGCCAGGGTTTCCGTTACAGATTTCCGGCCGAAATACAAAAAACCGACGGCTACCACGGAAGCAGCAATGACCACGGTCAGCCAGAAAAACAGGCTCTTACGCATGGAGGAACCTCCTTTTGAAGCGGTCCTTCAGCTCCCAGACGAGTGCGTAAATCGGCGGGATCAGAAAGAGCGCCATTGTCCCCCCCGCCAGCAGCCCCCCGATGAGGACGATGGCAAGAGGCGCCCGGTACTGGCCTCCCGCTCCAAGCCCGAGGGCGAGAGGCAGCATGGCGATCAGGGTCGTTACATCGGCCATGATGATCGGCCTGAGCCTGACGGAAACGGCCTCGAGGACCGCGTCCTTCGGGTGCTTCCCTTCCTTCCTGAGCAGTTCCGCGTAGTCGATGACAATGATGGCGTTGTTGACCACAAGACCCACCAGCATGACCATCCCGAGGAGGCCGTAAATAGACAGCGTCGTTTCGGTGACAAGAAGTACCGGCACCACGCCGATTATCGAGAGGGGAACGGTCAGCATGATGATCAGCGCAAACAGGTATGACTCGATAATCCCCGCGATCAGCAGGAATGTCAAAAGAGCCGCCATGCCAAAGGCGATACCCAGCCTCATGAAGTTCTCCCGGATACTCTCAATGTCACCCTCATAGACAAACCTGTATCCGGGGGGTATCTCCATTTCGTCCACGATGGGCCGGATGTCCCGGAAAACCTCACCTACCGAACGGTTGGCCGTATCGGCCTCTATGGTGATTTTCCGCTGCCTGTCAAGGCGGTAGATGGCGGTGGGTCCCTGTTCCATCCTGATTTCCGTCATTTCCCTCAAGGGGACGAATCCCCCTGGCGTCCAGACGGGGAGGTCCGAAATCCGCGAGGGGCTGTCGCGCCACCTTTCCCCCAACTGGATCAGGATGTCGTACTCAAAGCCCTCTTCACGGAAGACACCGGCATTGATTCCGCTGAGGTACCCCCGCAGCTCCGAAGCCACGTCATCGAGGGAAACCTTCAGCGAGGCAAGCTTGTTGTGATCAGGGTAAAGCCGCAATTCATAGCGGCCGACCTCCCAATCGGTGCCGAGGTCCACCAGGCCCCGAACACCCCGAAGCTTTTCGAGCAGTTCCCCGGAGATTCGGTCCAGCACATCCAGGTCCTGCCCGGTCAGAGTCACCTGCACTGGCTTGCCTCCGCCCCCGCCGCGACCGGATGAAACATTGACGGTCACATCCGTGTCGGGAAGTGATGCAAACTCCTGCCTCAGCTGTGACGCTATAGAAAAGGCCGAAGGCCTCTTTTCCTCATCGACGAGATAGGCCCGGACAGAGCCGGTGTTGAGCCCTCCAAGGCGGCGGCCTCCGCCGACACTGGTGCTGATGGATTCAACATATGGCTTTTTCATCAGGGACGCCTCGACGCGCCTCACGATGGCATCGGTGGCTTCCAGCGATGCCGAGCTGGACAGTTCCAGGCGGGTCAGGACGACGCCCTCGTCGACCCGGGGAAAGAATTCGAAGCCGATATTCCTGCCGAAAAAGGCCGACACGCCGACAAGCAAGGCAAAGAAGGCCAGCGTCAGAAAAGGATGCCTGACGCAGCGGGGAACAAGTTCCTCATGAACGGTTTCAATAGACCGGAAAATCCACTGCCACCACCCGGTCAGGATCTTCGCAGGCCGGGAAACGGTGTGCACGCCCTTCCCGATCCGGGCGGCCACCATGGGCGTTACCGTGAAAGCCCCCCAGAGGGAAAACAGGGTTGCGAAAACCACCGTCAGGGCGAACTGGTAAAAAAACTGCCCAACAATGCCTCCCATGAAGGCCACGGGGATAAAAACGCCGAGGTTGGTTGCCGTGGTGGACAAAACGGCGGCTTCTATCTCCCTCGTTCCGATTTCCGCCGCTTCCTTCGGACCCTTTCCGAGCTCCCGGTACCGGTATATGTTCTCGAGGACCAGGATGGCGTTGTTGACCAGGACTCCGACGGATATGGCCAGTCCCAGGGTGCTCATCACGTTCAAGGTAAACCCGAAGAGGTACATGGGAATGAAGGTCCCGATGATGGCTGCGGGCATGGATATGGCAACGGCCACGGTGGCGCCGAACTGCTGGAGGAACAAAAAAAGCACGAGAGCCGTGAGGACTGTTCCTATGGCCATGTCCCGGATGACGTTTTTGACGGCTTCGTCCACGAACTCGCTGCTGTCGTAAACGACCTCCAGGTCAATGCTTCCCTGGAGGGACGGTCGGATTCGGTCAAGGTCCGCTCGGACTTGTCGGGCCACCTTGACTATGTTCGCGTTCGGCCGGGCGATGAGTTCCATCAGGACGGCGTCTTCCCCGTCATGCCTGGCCCGGTTCCGCTCCTCCGCCAGGGTGTCCCTGACTTCGACGATCCTGTCAAGACGGACGGTCTTTCCTTCTCCTAGGGGAACCCCGATACGGCCGAGTTCGTCGGGGACGGAGGGCTCGCCCACGACCCGGACGGACGTTTCCTTGAGACCCTGGGCGATGCTCCCCGAGGGGGAGTTGAAGTTCGTTCCCACCACCAGCGAGGCCAATTGCCGGAGATTGGCGTTGTAGGTAATGAGGTCTTCGGGGGACGCATCCAGATGGATTTCCCGCTCCCGTCCGCCGCTGACATCGACGTTGGCCATTCCCGTTATCTGGGTCAGCCGCTTCGCCACCTGGTCCTCGGCGATGTTTTTCGTAAGGTAGGAAGGAAGGTCGCTTTTGGCGACCAGGATCATGAACGGCTGTGCATTGATATCGAACTTGTCCACCACGGGTTCGTCGGCATCGTCGGGCAGGGTGTTCGTTATGGCCTTGACCCTGGTGGATATATCCATTGTCGCCTGGGTGACATCCGTTTCATAGGTGAGGACCGCGACTACAAAGGCGGAACCCTCCAGGGCGTAGCCGTTGATTTCGTCGACACCCTCTACGGTTGAAACGGCGTCCTCGATGGGTTCCACGATCTGCCGCTCGACCTCGAGGGGACTCGCCCCCCTGTAGGACACCCTGACCAGCACGACGGGGATGTCAACGGTTGGAAGCAGCGCGACCCCCGACTGGGTAAAGGAATAAAAGCCCAACAGGATCAGGATGATAATGATGGCGCTCGTCAGGACGGGGCGCCGGATGGAGGTACCGATCAGTCCCATGGATCAGTCCTCCTGGATCCATATCTTCGCATTGGGAAAGAGCCGGTCGGCTCCCCTGACGACGATAACATCACAGGGTTCGAGCCCTGAAAGGACGCGGGCCCTGCCGTTGGACTCCCGTCCCGTCATGACGATTCTCTGCTGCGCCACATCGCCGGATACGACATAAACGGCCGTCTTTCTTTCCTCGAGCTGCTGGAGTGACTCGTAGGGAATGGAAATGGCATCGGCGATTTTCTCGTCCTGCACCTGTCCTTCGATGGTCTGGCCGGGGCTCAGCCCCGAACGCAGCGGGATGGCCAGAACGACCTTGAAAAGGCCGGTATCAGAATCGGCGGCCGGATCGATTCTCACAAATTCCGCCTCGACCCAGCCGTTGGGGGTCTTCACCCTCGCGGCAAGGCCCTTCCGGATTTTCCAGGCATCGTCGGGAGCCACGTCCAGTTCGGCCTCGAGCCTGTCCAGGTCGGCCACGACAAAAAGCGGTGATCCCGGCGAAGCCAATGCTCCCTCTTCGATATGTCTTTCGAGGACGACACCGTTGACGGGCGAAACGATAGAAACCTTGTCCAGATTCCTTTTGAGGGCCTCCAGCTGGGCCCGCGCCCCTTCCGCCTCCGCCAGGGCCGCCTCGACTTCCTGGGTGCTCGCTCCTCCGGCTTCCTGGAGTGTTTTCAGTCTCCTGTATCGTCCGACCTTTTCGTTCACCCTTGCCTGCTGTGCGCTGTACTCCTGCTGCAGAGTGGATTTTTCCAGCACGGCCAGCCGTTGTCCCCGGGCAACGCTGTCCCCCACGTCCACAAGAACGGACTGGACGTATTCCTGCCTGTCGGCTGAGATTTTGACGGTTTTCGGAGCCTGAACCCTGCCGTAGAGCGTTATCCAGTGCTCCCAGGGCCCCGAACACACTTTTTCGACGGTTACAGGGATTCCCTTGTCGGCCCTGATTTCGGCTACGCTTGCGGGAGGTTCCTCTTTCCCCCGGGTCGAGACCTGCCAGACCATGCCTCCCAGCAGAAGGAGCACCAAAAGACCCCAAACGAGAAGATGCAGCCTGTTCCGTTTCAATCTGATACCTCCCCGGGCACACGGCCTTCCGCCGCCCGAAGGGCGGCATCGGCAACCAGCACTTCTTTTTTCGATTCGATCAGGGCAGCAAGGGATTCCGCATAGCGCACCTGGGCGTCGAGAACGTCAAGCTGATCGGTCAGGCCCTCCCTGTAACGAAGCAGGGCGATTTCCCGCTCGCGCCCGACCAGTTCGAACCGTTTCCTGGCGGCCTCGTACCCTTCTTTCGCAGAGGTGTAATCCTCCCAGGCGGTATAGAGCGTTTCCATCAGGGAAGCCTTCGCCTTCGACAGGTCGGCTCTAGCCAGTTCCACTCCCGCCCTGGCTTCCTCGACGGCCCATTTCGTCTTGTTTCCGTCGGTCAGGGGGATTTCGAGGGTCGCCTGTCCGTACCATTCGTCATCAGGCTGTGACATGGACACGGAACCTCCACTGTACAGGTTCCGCGTCGCCGAAAGGGACAAGATCGGCGATTTCCCCTTTCCCGCCGCGTCCAGGAGAGCCTCCAGTCGCCTGATTTCGGCTTTCTGCCGGAGAATGGAGGGGTGCTCACCGAGGACGTCCCCGTATTCGGGCGGCCCGGACCGTTCCGGGAGCTCCACCCGTTCAAAGACATCTCCGGCCGGCGATATTTCCTTCCACCCGGCGAGACCTTTCAGCATGGCTTCGAAGCTTTCCCTCAGGGACCGCTTCGTCGCAAGGGAATGCCGCGCTTCAGCGAGGGCGCTTTCCGCCCGTATGACGTCGAGCTCCGGAACGAGGCCCTGTTCAAACCTGAGGCGGGCATCCTTGAGAAAGGCCTCCCTGCGTCGGACCTCCTCTTCCGCCGCAGCAAGCGCAGCATCCCCGGCGGCGGCGCTCCAGTACGCCGTCGCCGCCTGGCGATAGAGGTTGAACCTGGCATCGGAAAGGCCCAGAAGGGTCCTCTCATACCTGAATTCCTCGGCCCTGAGAACGTCTTTTTCCCGTCCAAGAAGGCTCATGCTGTATCTCAACCCAAGGCCCACCGAGGTTGATTCTCCGGTCCCTTCGGCTTTCGAGCCCGTTGCTGTCAAAGAGGACGTCACCCTCTGGTCCGCCGCCTGACGTTTCATGCCGGCCGCCGCGGACCTCACGGCCTCGCGGAGGGCTTTCAGTCCGGGGTTCTCCTTCTCGATGATCTCCCAGGCTTGCAGCCATTCCACTTCTTCGGCAAAAGCCGCAGGGACACCAGAGACCACCGCCATGCAGAAGACCACCAGTACACACGTCAAGGGGAGCTTTCCTCCCCAAACCCTGTTCCTTCCCTTCATTCCCCTCATCACCCATCAATCGGCACCAACACACCGTGCCATGCTCCGTTACCGGAAAACATGGCGTTTATTCTAGCACCTCATCCCCGCCGGGAAACCTTCCGGCCTGCAGTCGGAAGGCACCTAGAGCACCGTTTCACCTCCGCCTGTTTCCTCTATTTTATCCCTCACCGTTTCAAGGAGAGTGCGCGCCGAAGACAAAAGCGTCACGTACTCCTTTCTGTTGACTTCCTTCTTTTCTTTCAGGAACGATGCCATGAGAGCGATCTCCGAAAGGGCCGCCTCGCCATCCGACGGAGCTTCTCCGCCAGGCCGGGTGCGACGCGCGGTTCCGGCCGTTACCGCCTCGCGACTCGGTTTCAATTCGAATTCCTGGCCGAGTGACGGGATAACGGCGTTGAACCCTTTCTCCTTCAACGCCGAAGTCAAGGCACCGGCTGCCTCCTCCTCGCCGTGGGTAACGAAAAAGGTCGGGTTCGTCCGGAAGTTTCCGGCCCAGGCCAAAAGGTCCCTCCTGTCGGCGTGGGCGGAAAACCCGTTGATGGTATGAAGCGTCGCGTTGACGGTCACTTCCTCTCCGGCGACACGAACGGATTCGGCACCCTCGACGAGTCGGCGCCCGAGGGTTCCGCGGGCCTGGTAGCCCACGAAGACGACATGGGCGTCATCCCTGTAGAGATTGTTCTTGAGATGGTGGACGATCCGCCCGCCGGTGCACATGCCGCTTCCGGCCAGTACAATGGCATGCCTGACGGAGTTGATGGCTTTCGATTCCTCAACGCCGTCCACGATGTGCAGCTGCTTCGGCGAGAAGGGGTCCGTTCCGCTCCGGATCTTGTCCTGGATCTCCCGTGACAGAAGGGCCACATGGTCGTTATAGATCGCCGTGGCTTTCATCCCCATGGGGGAGTCGAAATAAATCGGGACGTTGTCCGGAAGGATGCCTTCAAGCTGCATCAGGGTGAGTTCGTAGAGAACCCTTTGTGCCCTGTCAACGACGAACGTGGGGATGAGCACCTTGCCGTGGTCCTTGAGCATGGTTCTCATGGTCTGGCGGAATTCTTCCCGGCTCTCTTCGTTCGTCTTGTGCTCCCGGTTTCCGTAGGTCGACTCGATAACGACGTAATCGGCCTCCTCAATGAAAGAAGGGTTCCGTTCCATGACGGTCTCCTGCGGCCCCAGGTCGCCCGAGAAAACAACCTTGACCTCCTCGCCTTCTTCCGAAAGCCACACCTCGAGATTGGCGCTCCCCAGAATATGCCCCGCGTCACGGAACCTGACGCGGATGCCCTCCCCGATGTCAATCACGTCATCGTAGCTCGCGGATCTGAGCTGGCTGAAGGCCTGTTCCGCGTCCTCCTCGGTAAAGAGCGGCTCCACCGGCGGAAGCCCCTTGCGGCGGTTCTTCCTGGTTTTCCACTCGGCATCCTCTTTCTGGATATGGGCCGCATCCTTCCAGAGAACCTCGGAAAGCTCCAGTGTCGGACGCGTGGCATATACGGACCCCGTAAACCCTTCCTTCACGAGAAGCGGAACCCGCCCCGTATGATCGAGGTGGGCATGGGTCAGGATAACCGCTGCAAGCTCCGAAGGATCGTAATCGAGGGGATCCCTGTTTTTCTCCTGCTGCCTTCCCTGGTAAAGGCCGCAATCGACGAGTATCTTCTTTCCACCCACTTCGAGCAGATAATTCGAGCCTGTGACCTCACCTGCTGCTCCGAGAACACGTATTCTCATGACATCGCCCCCTAAAAGGGGCTCCCTCCCTTCACCGGGCTGCTGTGTCCGGCTGCTGTCTTCGTTACTGTCAAACTTTCTCGTTTTATACTAAGATGTGATGAACGAACCGTCCACAAAAAAACTGTACCGGACGGCCCAAGCGGAGGAACCATGGATCTCGTTGGACTGTTTCTCATATTCTGTTCCCGTCTCCTCGACGTTTCCCTGGGAACCTTCCGCATCCTGCTTCTCGTCAGGGGCAGGAAGGCGCACGCCGCCTTCACCGCCTTCTTCGAGTCGGGCATTTACCTCGTCGCCCTCGGATATGTCCTCAAAAACGGCATTACCTCACCGCTTCAGATCGTCGCCTACGCGGGAGGTTTTGCCGTGGGGAACTACCTCGGCGTCCTTCTTGAATCGAAACTGCTCAGCTCCTTTGTCCTCGTTGAGGTCATCACTCCACAGACGGAAGCCGCCATGAACCTTGTCAACATCCTCAGGGAAGAGGGTTTCGGGACAACAGTGATCCACGGCGAGGGAAAGGCGGGCGACCGCCTCATCCTCAAAATCCTCTGCCAGCGTTCGGAAATCCCGCACATCTCGGGGATGATCGGCAACACGGGTTTTGTCTTCGTGTCCGACGTCAGGGGCGTCTGGGGCGGTCATTTCAGGCAGAAGCGGAAGTAACCGGCGCCAGGCAACGGATCGTCGTCCCCCCACCCCGGACAGAGCTGATTTCAAGGGTCCCCCCGATGAGACTCATTCGCTCGCTCATGTTTGCGAGACCGCGATGCCCGCTCACCCGGAGAGCCTCCACGTCGACTTTTCCTTCAAAGCCCTCTCCGTCATCGGAGACCTCAAGCACCGCCCTGTCTTCATCC
Organism: Thermovirgaceae bacterium; assembly: GCA_049974965.1. Lineage (GTDB taxonomy): Bacteria > Synergistota > Synergistia > Synergistales > Thermovirgaceae > UBA1876. The sequence goes on along the minus strand of JBNGCT010000006.1, from coordinate 12,705 downwards.
CTGAAGAGCCTGATCGTGACCAGGCCGGCGTGACCGTGCCTCGCGGAATTGTGGACCGCCTCCTGGACCACGCGGAAAAAAGCGAGAATCTGATCACGCGAGAGGGGCACATTGTTCTCGGCTTCCACATTCACCGACAGCCCCAGATGCCTTGAAAGCCTTCCGGCCAGTTCCTGAAGCGCCTGATCGAGCCCCAGGTCGAGCCAGGGCGGTGAAAGCTCGTCGCACAGGGCCCGGAGCTCACGAACGGCATGAACGGCCCCTTCTTCGGCGAGATGAAGCCTCGAACCTGGCTTTTTTGACTCCGATTCTGACACGGCAAGCCGCAGCTGCTGTATCAATGCCGTCACGTCCTGGAGAGGGCCGTCGTGAATCTCCCGGGCGAGCCTGGAGCGTTCCTCCTCCTGGACCTGCACGAGATCGCTGACATACCGTCTCATAAGCTTCGCACGCTCAACGGCGGAAAGGGCAAGCTGGTACAGGACCTGCCGCAGTCTCCGGAGCTCGAAGACGGCCCGGGGGTCATCGCGTCTCGGGACTTCGCTCCCCCATTTCAGCACCGATACTTCGGACTCCAGAAAGCGGAGGGGCGACACGAGCCACCTCCACAGCGCGTAGAACGACAAGAGTCCCAAAAGCCCTGTAATACCGACAAAAAGGGGCCAGCGGTTGAAGGCCAGCATGGGACCCAGAAGCTCGTTCCAGGAAACGGCGGCGATGACGAACCATCCCGTTTCGCCGGCTGGATATGCCGCCAGGGTAAACCTGTCACCGTCGGCACTCTTGATGTCGACGGCAGTACCAACGGGAATCTCCCGTCGCCAGAGGTTCGCGAGTATTCCGGCGCCCGGCGTGGATATCAAGAGCCGCCCTCCTGAATCGACAACGGCAACCCAGCCCGGCATGGAAAAATCGAAATTCATCCGGTGGACGCGCATCATCCGCTCAAGCCTGGCAAAGCCGCTTCCCGTCTCCCATCCCGCCTCGATTTGTCCGGCCACGTTCTGGGCGAGATCCTCGACGTAGGACTGGGCCACGACCTCCATGGCCTCCTTGTGCTGGATCATTCCCGCCCCGCCGATCACCAGCGCGGCGAAGGAAGGCAGGAGGATGGCCACCGTCAAAAGGATCAGAAGATGCCGCCTCATTCAAGCAATTCCTCCAGGGAAACCACACCGTATTTCAGGGCAAGGAGCATGGCTTCCGTCTTGTTTTTGGCCCCAAGCTTGTCGTAAATGGACCCCAGGTGGGTCTGTACCGTCCGTTCGCTGATAAAAAGTTTCCCGGCAATCTCTTTGCTGGAGAGACCCCGGGCCGCCTCGAGCAGGACCTCACGCTCCCGGGCGGACAGGTTTTCGGGGGAGAAGGCCGGTCCCTCCATGGCCCGGGAAACCTCGGAATCCAGGTAGAGCCCGCCGGACGCAACGATCCGTATGGCCCTGGCCAGTTCCTCCGGTGTAGCCGTCTTGAGGACAAAACCCTTCGCTCCGGCCCTGAGAGAGGAAAGGACATATTGCTGGGCATCAAAGGAAGTAAGCATGACAACCGCCGTTTCCGGCGCAAAGCTCCTTATCCTGCGCGCAAGGGAGACGCCGCTTTCACCGGGCATGCGGATATCGAGAAGTGCCACATCAGGCTTCTCCCTTCCTATGAGTTCGCCGGCTTCGGTCCCGTCGGAGGCCTCGCCGACAAGCTCGAAATCCTCTTCCTTGAGCAGGTAATCCCGGATGCCGCCCCGTGTCAGCGGATGGTCATCAGCGAGAACAATCCGTATCTTCATGGACACACATCCCCTCTTTCCGGGTATTGTCCCCTACTCCTCGTACTTGACATATCCGCCTGTTTGCGGATTTTCACCACCCGGTCCCGAAAACCCCAGGCAATTTCCGCGTGCCTCACGGCGCACCTCGCCGCCCCAGAAACAGCCAAGGCAGGAAGCACCCCGACTTCGAGTCCTTCCGCCTTCAAACCGCCCAAACTATGACAACACCGGGAGCAAGAGCCCAAAACGTCAGTTCCGGAGGACTTTTTCGGCATGATGTCTCCACGACCTTTTTCAGGAGTGATAAACTGACAGAAGAGTCGACAAAAGGAACAGTACCACAAACGGGACTGTTCCGACATGCCGGAGGGTGATTGCCCATGGCTTCCAGACATGCTTTCGTGAAACCGCTGCCGCTTCTTCTTTTCTCACTGGCGCTTGCCGTGAGCCTTTTCTACAATTTCAGGCATCTTTCAGAAATCCGCTCTCTTGAAGCGGAAATCGACGATCACGTTCTCAGGGAAAAGCTTCTAGAGGAGAAAAACGAACGCTGTCGCGAAGCCGTCCCTCCCGGACCGGACTGGAAGGAGCGAATCACGGAATCCATATCGGATCCACGGGATCATGTCCTCGATGATCTGCTTTCGCGAAGGGATCTTGTACCCTGGGAAGGCGTTCTCGGGGGGACGATGAAGATCCACCGGGGTCAGGACGTGTGGTTTTTCGGACCTTCATGGTGTCTGGCCTACGCGGAGGACGGTCATATCGGCGGATACATGCTGCTTTCCTACGAAATCGAGGAAACCAAAGTCGAATGGAAACTCCTGGAAGCGGCACCCCTCGAGTAGCAGGGTACCGCTTCCGTCAATCCGGAGAAAATGATCAGTTATCTTCCCCGAGGCCGATCTCACGTTCCACGGGGCTGAGGGCTTCGATAACCTCGCCGACAAGCTCTTCAAGGGGCTGGCCGAGAATGTCCGCCCCTTTCTGGATAACGTCCCTGTCGACACCTCTGGCAAAAGCCTTGTCCTTCCACTTTTTCTTGACCGATTTGACCTTGAGGTCCTGCAGCGACTTTCCGGGGCGCACCAGGGCGACAGCGGTGACAAACCCCGTGAGTTCGTCTATTGCGTACAAATGCTTTTCCATGCTTGACTCGGGCCTGACCTCGCTGCAGATTCCCCAGCCGTGGGAAAGGACTGCCCGGACGACTTCGGCCGGGTAGCCTTCCTCCTCGAGAATCTGGGCCCCGACATGGGTATGTCGTTCCGGCGTCTGTTGGGTTTTCTCCCAGTCGAGGTCATGCAAAAGCCCTGTAATGCCCCACAGGTCTTCGTCTTCTCCCGCCTTGCGGGCAAAGTGCCGCATGGCTGCTTCCACGGCCAGGGCGTGCTTGAGGTGCCCTTCTTCCGCATTATGCTCTTTCAGCAGTTTCAGAGCGTCGTCCCTGTTCATTGTTGATCCTCCTTCTTCGGTATTTTCGGCGTCGGGTCAGACGAAAACGAAAGTCTCGAGAAGACCCGGATCGACCTTGTCGGCAAGGATCTTGCGGATCCCTGTATGATGACGGATGAGATCCTCGAGTTTTCTGGCCGACGCAGGAGCCCCTGACTTGAGCTGCAGAGAGAGCTTCCTGGCTTCGGTGACTTCCCCCAGCGCGACGAGGCTCACCGCCTGCCCGTAAAGAGGAGCGGGATGCCTCAGGGAAACGTACACCTTGCGGAATTCGTCCAGGGCGTCCGCCCATTTGCCAAGGTGGGCCGCGGCAACGGCACCGAGGTAGGCCGTTTCTTCAACGACTCGCTTGTTCGCCCGTTCCCACAGGATCGGGCCGGGGTCACTCGTTCTCGCCCTTCGGGCACAACTTTCCGCAAGCTCCCATTCTCCGACGCCCGCCAGGCCCACAGCCAACAGCCCCAGTCCGTCAGGGCCGAGGTCTTCCAGAGGAACGGACCTCAGATCCCCGATGGCCGAGCGATCCCCCGAAAGCCCCCGGGCCGCCGATTCGACAAGCTTCATCCAGGTGCTTCCTGTATCGCCGGTGACATGCTTTCTCGCCTGGTACAGGTTTTTTATGGCGATGAAAATCCTGATCCTCCAGTATCGCGCCGCATCTTTCAGCCCGTTTTCGGGAAGCGGGTCATGAAGAAGCCGCTCCGATTCAGGCCACTTCCCCTTCTCTGCGAGAGCCCTCCCGTGCCAGAACCTGGCTTCGGGCGACCTGGTTTCTCCACCAGCCCCTTCAAAAAAGCGCAACGCATCATCGAGCCGCCCTGAAGAAGCCTTCAGCGTGCCGAGCCTTTCGGCACAGAGGATTTTTTCGTCTTCCTCGAGACCCTGGCTCCAGGCCTTTTCGTACAGCCCTTCCGCCTCTTCCAGATTGCCTCTTTCCTCGTGTTTCTGGGCCAGGGAAAGGGCCGCCGAACCCGTCCCGGAAGGGTCATCCACCAGCGTCCTGTAGATCTCCTCGGCCTTCTCGTTCAAACCGGCCTGGTTGTAAAGCCCGGCGAGCTTGTGCCAGTCTTCCGTCCTGCGGGGTTCGAGCTCCAACGCCACTTCCAGCGATGCCGTCGCGGAGGCGGTGTCACCCGAGGCCTCATGACATGCCGCCAGCAGTCTGTGTGAAGCGGCATCATCGGGACGGGAGGCGAGCACCGATTTGAGGACCTCCAGGGCAAAAGGCAGCGCCTTCTCATCTCCCTCAGAGAGAAGGGCCTTCCCGAGCCCGAGCATCGTCTCCGTCCCTTGCCCCCAGGAACGTGTCATGATGTCCCTGAAGGCTTCCCTGCTTCCTGGCGCCTCCAGCCTCTCAAAGGGGAGATTCCGCAGAATCGACGGTGGAACCTCGCTGCCCTTCTTCTCGAGGCCTTCCCGGAGCTCCGTCACCGCTTCACGCCATTTCCCCGCAGAAAAGGCGGCAAAAGCCAGGGCATAATGCCTGTCGGCGTCGCCCGGGACCTCGGAGACGGCTTTTTCAAGAAGGGATTTTGCTTCAAGGGCTTCACCGGCCCAGAGGGCGGAAAGTCCCTGGAAAAAGATGCTGTCCTTGTTCTCCGGCCGGCTGTAAAAGACCTGCCAGGCCTTTTCCCTTTCCCCCGTCATGTAAAGGGCTTTGCCGTAAAGGGCTGCTTCCCTTTCATCAAGACCGCCGGCAAGAGGTTCGAGGGCGGCGGCCGCATCTGACCAGAGGCCCGAGGTGGCATAGGTTTCCGCCAGACCGTAGCGCCTTCTTCGGTCCGAAGGATCGGCGTACAATTCCTTTTTTCTGCTCTCGATCTCATGTTCCATTGTGCCATCCCCGCCTGTCGGGTCGTCCAGGTCAACGGCGGTGACGGTTTTCAGGTCCCAGGGCAGAACCTTCCGCTTGGACTGAAGCCGCGAGGACATTTTCGTCTTTGCGTGGTCGAGGATGTTTCGTATTTCCCTGGCGTTGCTGAAATCGGGCGCCTTTGTCCGGTTTTTCATAATGCGAAGCAGCTTCTGCGACGCTTCGTCGGAAAATTCCAGGTTTTCCCCGGCGGCCATGAAATTGGCGATGCGAACCAGTTCCAGCGGCGTGTAATCCTCAAATTCAAGATGGTAGGGGACACGGCTTTTGAGCCCCGTGGCCTTCTCGAAAAGCCGGTCCAGTTCAGCAGGATACCCGGCGAAGACAACGACGAGGGCGTCCCGGTAATCTTCCATCCCCTTGAGGATGACTTCCAGCGCACGCTGTCCCGGATCCGACGGGCCTTCGCCGAGAAGGGTGTACGCTTCGTCGATGAAAAGGACGCCGTCGAGGGCGCTCTTGAGGATTTTCCTCGTCAGGGTCTCCGTCTCGCCTGGAGTGGATCCCACAAGCTTGGCGCGATCGACCTCGACCACGTCCCCGACGCGGAGGATGCCATACCGCCGGAAAATCTCCCCCAAAAGCCTGGCCATCGTGGTTTTTCCCGTCCCCGGGTTGCCCCTGAATGCGAAGTGGAACGATTCCAGCTGTAGCCGCCCAAGGTCTTCTCTCTCCCTGTGCCGGTTCAGCCATAACATGGCTTCGATGCGACGCAGTTCACGCTTGATGGACCAGAGGCCTATCAACGCATCGATATCGACGCCAGGGTCACGCTTCTTCCGGGATATTTCAATCGCCATGGCCATCATCAACTCCCGTCAACCTGAGGCTTGCCGCCCTGCATCTCTTCCTCCAGACCGGCCTCTTTCCTGAGCTTCCTGGAGAGTTCGTCGGGATAGGGTTTTCTGAACACGAGCCGGAATATCCCTGCGTTGATCAGGGCCTTCGCACAGAACGAGCAGGGTTCATGAGTGCAGTACAGGGTCGCTCCCGCCGTGGAAGAGCCCACCGCCGCAGCCTGCGCAATGGCATTGATCTCCGCATGGGAGCCCCGACACATCTCGTGACGCTCGCCCGGCGGGACGGAGAGTTGTTCCCTGAGACACCCGACATCCGCACAATGCGGCACTCCCTTCGGAGCCCCATTGTATCCCGTGCTGATGATCTGGCGATCCCGGACGATAACAGCTCCAACCCTTCGCCTCAGGCAGGTGCTTCTTGTGGAAACCACATCCGCGATGGACATGAAATAGCTGTCCCAGCCGGGTCGTTTTCCTGGCATCGTCTTCTAAGCCCCCATGATGAACAAATGCTCGACCACGATCTTAAGGCCGAGGGCAACCAAAAGAATTCCGCCTATGACGAGCATTCTTTCCCCGAAATTCCGCCCGATCCTGTGACCGAAAACCATTCCGGCCGCCGAAAGGCCAAAGGTCATCACACCAATGACGGCCACAGTTCCTGAGACGTGGATTCCCATACCGACAAAGCCGACCCCGGCCGCAAAAGCATCGATGCTGGTTCCGACTGACAGGGCAAAAAGAGCCTTACCCGTCGTCGGGTCCGGCCACTCGGGGCAGGAAGTATCGTTTTTCGCTCCCTCAAGGATCATGTGGATACCCACGGCGGAAAGCAGCAAAAAGGCCACCCAATGATCCCAGGGTTTTATGACCTCGGCAAACCCCGAAGCCGCCAGCCATCCGAAAAGGGGCATTATTGCCTGAAACAGCCCGAAACTTCCCGCCACCTTGAGAACCCTCGGAAGCGAGAGAGCAGCCACACAGAAGGAAATAGCGATGGACACGGCGAAAGCGTCCATGGAGAGACTGAAACCAAGCAAGGCGGCTGTGGCCAGATCCATCAGGGTACGTCCTCGAATGAGTGGTTCGGGAAAACCACCTCCGGAGGCGGACCGACGACTTGCCGCGTCGCCTCGAACTCGAAGTCAAACAAAAGCTTCGTTATCGAAAGTTCCGTAATGTTATCGGTTTCAAAGGGAATCGTAAACCGCCTGTATCCAAACTGCTCCGCGAAAAAGGAATTCCCGCGCACATGGCTTTCGACCGCAGAATTCTGCAGCAATTCCGAAATCGCTGTAATGCAGCCCTGCTCATTGAACAGGGCGTTGTCACTCACAAGAACGATCACCTTGCACTCGTCCACGAGCATGGTCCTGTCCCAAACGCCGCACAACGCCAGCCCCGCGCTGATTCCCGGGTACGCATCAGCGAAAAGGCCCAGAAAGGTTTCCATGGCTTTTGAATATCCGAAAACCATCGAAAAACCTGGTGCCACCGCTGCATTTCGTCCGGGAAGTATGAGGTTTTCCCTGAACAGTGAACCGACCTGCCCCATGGTCGCCCCTTCGATGCAAAGGAGCTCGCTGCCAAGCTCGAGAGCCGTCTCGGCGATCAGGCCGATCTGTTCGCTGTGAAGGGCGTTGACGGAAACGGGTGAAAAATCGACCCCGTAAGGCATCCACGAGACGATTTCCAGGTCAACGTTCCTGTCCCAATAGGGCAGAATTCCCATGTTTTCAGCATCCTCCCGAAACATAGACTGTCTTTTGCCGCCATTATACTAGATCATCGGTTTTCGTCCTGCTGCAGAAGGGCGCCTTCTTCCAAAAGCTTCCCTTTATCCAGGTCCGGCCTGATCCCGAAACGGGTCAGGACGAAATCATAACGCAGCGGGTCGTTGGGGCGTATTGTCGAAAACGCCCGTGTCACCTCGAGAACGGTCATGAAATCGGCGCCTTTCCGTGACGTCATCCCCAAAGCCCGGGCGATCGAGAACATGTGGGTGTCAAGAGGCACAAGAAGCTCCGAAGGATCAAGAACCGTCCAGCCGCCGGGATCCACTTTATCGGAGCGGACCATCCACTTCAAAAAAAGATGCAGCCTTTTGCAAGCGGATTTTTTGAAAGGGTCGGGTAAAAGGTCCCCTCCGCAGAGGGTGTTCCTGAAAAAGGCCAACCCCTGAATCGACGGCTCTCCGCCTCTTTTCAATCCCTCGCGAAAACAGTTTTCGAGGCTGCCGTAACTGGCAAGAGCGCTCCGGACTCCGGCGAGGAGGTTGGCCATATCTTCTCCTGAGGTGAAACGATGCCTGAAAGAACGAAACCGTACCAGCAGGTCTTCATCGCTGGAGTTTGTCACGAATTTCCTCGGCGAAGGCCCCATGGCGTCCAGAACCATGCCGGCACTTTTTATGATCAGCGCCGCCCTCCCATAGGAAAGTGAGGCCGCCACCAATGCCGCGATCTCCCGTTCCCTTGCGTCTTCATAGCCGTAGAGCAACTCCACCGGATCGGGATGAACATACTCCCTGTGATTGAAACGTCCGTAAAGTTCCTCGAGCCAGCCGGACAGCCTGTCGGATCTGATCTTTCTTTCCTTCAGGGCACTGCTTTCACCTGCCTGCAGCGGGGTCATTTCACTTCGTTCAGCGTTGACGTCGGGGCGTTCTTCGGGGACTTTCCTTTCTTCACCTCGTGGTAATGGGCATACGTCAGGGGAGCCCCATCCTTGAGGACCTCTGAAGCGACGACTTTACCGAAAAACATGACATGGGTGAAGATGTCCGTGTGTTTTACCATCTCCGCCTCGATAACCGCGAGGGAATGCCCGACAGGAAGCGGGGCACCTGTGAGCCCGTGCCGATACTCGCAATTCCCGAACTTGTCGATGTCCCTCCCGCACTTGAATCCGAAGTTCCCGATATAGGTCATGGGTGTCTCCTGTTCAAGAACGGAAACGCTGAAAACCCCGGAATCGAGAATACACTCGGTGGTAAGATTCTCCTTGTGCAGACAGGCCACGATGCTTATGGGATCCGCAGTTACCTGCATGACGGCGTTCGCCACCTGGCCGTTGAGCTTTTCCCCCTTGCGGGAACAAACCAGGTAGAGACCGTAGGAAATCCTGTACAAGGCCTTCTTGTCTATGCTGTTTTCAGCCATCTCTTTCCCTCCTCTTTTGGCAAAGTCTTCCGGAACCAGACGGGGCAGGTCCCGCAACCTGCCCCGTCAAAACAGCTCTATTCCACGAAAGGAGGCCCAGGGAAATGAACCCCCTAGTCTTCCTCCCGTTTACCAAGTTCCCTGTCCACCATGAAGATGCCATTTTTCGACCCGGAGACCATCTTGAGTTTCTGGACCACTTCGTCCACGGAGGCCTCCTCCTCGACCTGTTCCTTAATGAACCACTGCAGAAAAACCTGCGAGGCAAAGTCCCTCTCTTCGGCGGCAAGACCATAGAGATCGTTGATACAGGCCGATATATGCTGCTCGTGCTCAAGGGATGCCTCGAAGACTTCCAGTATGTCCGCCCAGTCCTTCCGGGGTCCCTCGATGGGAAGCAGCTCGACTTCGCCGCCTCTTTCATTGATGTGACTGAAAAACTTCATGGCATGTTCCATCTCTTCTTCCGATTGCTTCCTCATCCACGCAGCGGCTCCGGAAAGGTTGCTCTTTTCGGCCCATGCCGCCATTGCAAGGTACAAATAGGCCGAAAACAGTTCCTCATTGATCTGCTTGTTCATGGCTTCCTGCATTTTCTTGCTTATCATCGCCTTCAGCTCCTCCATAATCCGTGTACGTTGCAATATTCCCTTGCACCGGAGACCTCGCCGCTCACCTTGAAAAGCGCCTCCGGGGCATCGCCGGGCTCGAGAAACTTCCTGAGCACCGTTCCGTCAACGGTCAGCTCCACCCATTCTATATGATGCTTTTCCTCCATAGGATGGGGGATGCTGCCAACCTTGACGAGGATTCCTTCGTCGGTCTTTTCGATCACCGGAACATGTTTTTCCGTCGCCGAGTCGGCATTCTTTTCTTCCAGCCGATCCATGGGCTGTCCGCAACATACCAGCTCCCCTGCTCCTTCATGGACGACAACCACGATATTTCCACAAATCTCGCACTTGTACACTTCGTTCAGGTTTGTCATACTCTGCACCTCCCGTGCCGCTGCCTGGCCTTGCCGCCAGACGTGTCAACTCTGGACCCCATTATAACAACAGAGAGAAGATGTCGACCGGACAAAGCCAAATTGAAATCGTTTTTCTTTCCCGTCCATTTCTACCCGACCCGCCGGTGAATGTCAAATAAAAAGAGCGCCGGAAGCCTAGGCTCCCGGCGCTCTTTACGGTTGAATCCCGGATTATTTCGCAGGTTTTCTTATGCCACGTTCTTCCGGCGTCCCAGGTACGATGCTGTCCCAGAAAGCCGCACAGATTCCGGCCACCGCCATGGGAGTGGTCATGATGGCCCAAAGGACCTGGCCCGGAATGCCCCAGGCGAAAAAGGCGTCCTGCTGTCCTTCAGTCCAGCCGGGAAGGCCCAGGGCCATGAGGAAGGCAAACCCGACGATCAGGATATTCCTCTGGCTTCCCATGTCGGCTCTCATGAGGACCTGGATCCCGAGGGCACCGATGATGCCGAAAAGGGCGATGTACGCACCACCGATGACCGGTGACGGGATGGTGGCAATGAGTGCTCCGAGTTTTCCGATCATACTCATGATGATCAGAATCACGGCACCGGTCCTGACAACCCACCGGGAGGCCACTCCCGTCAGCCCGATGAGACCGATATTCTCTGTGTAAGAGGTCGTTCCGATGGCGCCGAAAAGACCTGTAAGGGCACAGTTGAGACCTTCAGCCCCGATGCCTCGGCTGATGGTCCCTTCGTCAGGATCATCCAGCCCCGCCGCATAGGAAACGGAATGATAATCTCCGATTGACTCGATCATGACGGCAAAAAAACCGGCGATAATGGCCCCAAAAGCCAGGAAGCTGAATTTCGGGGGGCCCCAGGGCATGAAAATTTTGAACCGGAACCATGGAGCCGCGGCGACTTCAGTCAGATCGACGAATGCGGGGTGTCCCGTACTGAAAAGGCCTATGAGACTGCCGATCAGGCACACAAGGTAGGCGATGATAATTGAGGAGAGAATGGAAAAGATGTTGATGTATTTGCTCCTGCTGATGAGGCTGAAGAAAAAGACCATGAAGACCACGAGAAGCGACACGGGCCAGTAGTTCGCCGCGTTCCCGCCAATGGCCACCGGGGCCAACGTGAAGCCGATGGCCATGATGGTGGGGCCGATCACCACCGGGGTGATAACCTTCCTGATGATGCCCACCAGCCGGCTGTAGCCGATGGCTGAAAGCACGAGACCGCCGGCGATGAGAGAACCTCCGACATATTGCATGACCGCTGCCGGTCCCAGCCCCTTGTAGGCGCCGATAATGGTCATTATCGGCGGGATGAAGCTGAAGCTGGAGCCCTGGACGATGGGCAGCCCGGAACCAAGTTTCGGGTGCGTCTGGATCAGTGTCGCCACACCCATGGCAAAGTAGACACAGGATATGAAAAACCCGATCTCCGCCGGGGTCATCCCCATGGCCGGACCGAAAATCAGTGGAACCAGGGTCGTCGCACCGAAAAGGGTCAAAACATGCTGAAACCCTGCGAGAATCATGATCGGCGTCGGTGGACGGTCATTCAGTCCGTATACGATGTTTCTTTTTGACATCCTGGTGACACCTCCCCAATGTACCGTCATTCTGCCTTCCTGACGGCCGCCGACATTCTATCATGGAATGTAACCGGTTGCATAGTTTTCCCGTTCTTTTTACCGGTGTTCATGATAAGGTAAACATGGAGTCAAAACAGGGGGGGATCAGTATTGACCGACATGAATATTCTTGAAAAACAGGCGCGAGAATGCGCCTCATTGCTTGAAAATTCACAAAACGCCGTTCTTTTGAGTGGCGCCGGCATGTCCACCAGCGCCGGCCTCCCCGATTTCAGAGGTCCCCAGGGGATCTACAGGCAAAAACTTCACACCAACCCGGAACGTATTTTCGACATCGACGCCTTCTACAATGATCCGCGCTTTTTCTATGACTTTCACCGGGAATTTCTCCGTTCCGTGCAAACAATCCGGCCCACCTTCGCCCACAGGTTTTTCGCATCCCTTGAACGGGAAAAAATACTTTCCGGGATCATCACACAGAACATCGATGCTCTCCACCAGAGGGCGGGATCCCGGAAAGTATATGAAATCCACGGAGGCATCTGGAAAAGCTTTTGTACGGAATGCGGAAAGACCTGGGGGTACGAAAAAAGCCTGAGACTCGCCTTCAAACAGGATGTCCCTCACTGCGACAGCTGCGGCGGCGTCATCAAACCCGACATCGTCTTCTTCGGTGAGATGGTCAAGTATCTCGATGAATGCCGCGCCCTCGCGGAGGCTGCCGACCTCTTTTTCGTGATCGGCTCCTCTTTGGTCGTCACACCGGCAGCGCTTTTGCCGTCCATGACGCGGGGGAACGTGGTTGTAGTCAACAAGGGCGACATCTCCCGGACATATCTCCCCGAAAGCAGGGTCGTTCTTCATGCGGAAGAGGATATTGACACCTTCTTCAGGGCTGTTAACAGGTATCTCAAGCTCGAGGTCCCCGAAAATTCAAAAGAGTGGTAAACCCGTAGCAGTTTTTCCTCACCACGCACGAAGGCCCCGGGGCATGTGTCGCGGATGCGGCGAAGGGGCGGGAAAGAAAAAAGGAAAGGTTCCCGGCGGCGACCTACTCTCCCACGGTTACACAC
>JBNGCT010000005.1:0-35546 GCA_049974965.1 Thermovirgaceae bacterium | reverse complement strand
AGGGAGGCGCGCCTCCCTGTTTCAGCCTTCCGTACACGCTATAGTATCAGATCCCCGGAAGTTGCCCTAATCCAGCCATTGGCGCAGTTTTTCCATGAACCCCCCGGTCTTGACGGATACATCCATCTCTTTCGCAAGTGCTTCGATGAGGCCTCTTTGCTTGTCGGTAAGCTTTCCGGGCACATCCACGACGATATGGACGTAGGCGTTTCCGTGACCACCGCGCCCGAGGCGGGGCATTCCCCTCCCCTTGATCCTGATCACATGCCCGCTTTGAGTCCCCTGCGGGATCTCGAGCTTTTCCGTTCCCTCGATCAGTTCAACCTCGATTTCACTTCCGAGGGCCGCTTCCGGGAAGGAAATGCGCCTCTGCACATGAAGGTCGTCGCCTTCACGACGGAATCTCGGGTCATCCTCCACCTTGATCAGAAGATAGAGATCTCCCGGCGGTCCACCCATGGAGCCGGCTCCACCTTCTCCGGAAACACGCAACCTGACGCCGGTGCCCACTCCCTGCGGGATCTTGACTTCGACTTCACGACGCTTGCGAATCTTCCCGGCACCTTTGCACTCCCTGCAGGGAGTTTCGATTTTTTTGCCTGTGCCCTTGCATTCGGGACAGGTCGTCACGTTGACAAAGGTCCCGAAGGGGGTCCTTTGCTGTTGCTGCCGCTGCCCCGTGCCCCCGCAGCCGGGGCATGTCTTCACTTCCGTTCCCGGTTCGGCGCCCGTCCCGCCACAGGCTTCGCATGTTTCCCAACGCGGTATCGTCACCTTGCGGGTGGACCCGAAGTAGGCTTCCTCAAGAGACACAGAAAGGGCCATTTCCAGGTCCTCTCCCTTGGAAGGGCCACGTTGGCGGGTCCCGCCGAATCCGCCGAACATGGAATCGAAAATGTCCCCGAAAATGTCCCCGAAGGGATCGAACCCTCCGCCGAAAGGTCCTTGACCTCCGGTATCGCCTATGGTTCCGAACTGGTCGTATTGCTGGCGCTTCTGCGGATCCCCCAGTACCTCGTAGGCCTCGTTGATGGCCTTGAAGCGTTGCTCCGCCTCCTTGTCGCCGGGATTCGCGTCAGGATGATACTTCCGGACAAGTTTCCTGTAGGCCCGCTTGATGTCTTCCTGGCTTGCGTCCCGTGAAACCCCCAGAACCTTGTACAGGTCCTTCCTGCTTTCGGGCCCGTTCACCGCGCATCACTCCCGGTCATGCCTGTCCGGACGAGTCTTCGAATTCCGCGTCCACCGTTTCCTCCGAATCACCGCCGCCGGTTCCGGAAGGCTCTTGCCCGGCCGATTCCTGTGTTTCCTGGTACACCCTGGCCGAAAGTTCATGAAGGTCTTCCGTCAGTGCCTGTGACGCTTTCCTGATGGATTCGGCTTCTTCTCCTTCCGCCGCCTTTTTAAGGTCCGCAATTTTTTCTTCGATCCTGGATTTTTCTTCTGCCCCCACCTTGTCACCGAGATCGCTCAGGACCTTCTCCGTGTTGTACACAAGGGAATCGGCCTCGTTTCTCGCTTCGACCAGCTCTTTCTTCTTCTTGTCGGCCTCTTCATTTTCTTCGGCCTCTTTCCTCATGCGCTCGATCTCGTCTTCCCCGAGCCTGGATGACTGGATGGTGATGTGCTGCTTCTTGCTGGTTCCCTTGTCCACGGCGGTAACATTGAGAATTCCGTTGACATCTATGTCGAAGGTCACCTCGATCTGCGGGATTCCCCTCGGCGCGGGGGGGATGCCGTCAAGAATGAACCTCCCCAAAGAAACGTTGTCGGCGGCCATGGGGCGCTCGCCCTGGAGCACATGGATTTCAACCTGGGACTGATTATCCGCCGCTGTGGAAAAGACCTGGCTCCTCGAGACGGGGATCGCTGAATTTCTTTCAATAATCTTCGTGAAGACGCCTCCAAGGGTCTCGATCCCCAAGGACAGGGGTGTGACGTCCACGAGGATGATGTCCTTGTGGTCACCGGCGAGGATGGCCCCCTGTATTGCCGCACCGACGGCGACGCACTCGTCGGGGTTGATGCCTTTCGTCGGCTCTTTGCCGAGCAGTTCAACGATCTTTTTCTGCACCATGGGCATCCGTGTCGCACCGCCGACGAGGAGGACCTTCCCGATTTCGTCCCTTGAAAGACCTGAATCCTCGATGGCTCGTTTCGTCGGGGCCACGACCTTTTCGAGCAGGTCCCTGGTCATTTCCTCGAACCGCGCCCTCGTGAGGGTCATCTCAAGGTGTTTCGGACCGTTGGCGTCGGCGCTGATGAAAGGCAGGGAAATCGAGGTTTCAGACATGGAGGACAGTTCGACCTTCGCCTTTTCAGCCGCCTCCTTGAGTCTCTGGAGGGCCATCTTGTCCTTCAGGAGGTCCACTCCCTCGCTCTTTTTGAACTCCCGGACCATCCAGTCGATTATCCTCTGGTCCCAGTCGTCGCCACCCAGATGGTTGTCTCCGGATGTTGCCAGGACTTCGATGACACCGTCCTCGACCCCTACGTCTAGGATGGAGACATCAAAAGTCCCGCCGCCGAGGTCGTAAACAAGGATCTTGTGCTCCCCGGCCTTGTCGACTCCATAAGCTAGGGATGCCGCCGTCGGTTCATTGATAATCCGCAGGACTTCAAGGCCGGCGATCTTGCCGGCGTCCTTGGTGGCCTGACGCTGAGCGTCCGTGAAATAGGCGGGAACGGTTATCACAGCCTGTGTGACCTTTTCCCCGAGATATTCCTCGGCGTCGCGTCTGAGTTTCTGGAGTATCATTGCCGAAATCTGCTGGGGCGAGTAATTTGTCCCGTCGATCTCAACGCTGTATTCGCTTCCCATGTGCCGCTTGATGGAACTGATCGTCCGTTCAGGATTTACAATGGCCTGCCGTTTCGCAAGCTGCCCCACCAGGCGTTCCTTGTCCTTGGTAAAGGCCACCACCGAGGGAGTCGTCCGGTTTCCTTCCGGATTTGTAATGACCGTAATGTTGTCGCCTTCCTTGACGGCAACGCAACTGTTGGTGGTTCCAAGGTCGATGCCTATGACTTTGCCCATATTCCAATCACCTCTTCGTATATTCTGGACGACATTGCGCCGTCACTGTTCCTGTTTTTCGCTTTCTTCCGCATGTTCCGGCCCGCGGGCGACCTTCACCTTGGAGGCCCGCAACACCGTCCCTCCAAGAAGGAATCCTCGCTGGAATTCCTCTACCACCGTTCCGTCGGGCGCCCCGGAATTCTCTTCCACGGCGACGGCTTCATGCAGATTCGGATCAAAGGGTTTTCCTTCTGCCTCGATGGTTTGTACTCCAAGCTCGCGCAAAACGCCGAAAAACTGCTCCCTGACCATTTCTACACCTTTTCTCAAGCCCGTGGCACCGCCGCCGTCACCTGAATCCAGGGCCCTGTCAAGATTGTCCAGGACCGGCAGCAAGATTTCAGCCGTTCGTGCCGCGATGCGCGCCCTCGTCTTTTCCGATTCGCGCTCCACACGTTTCCGGAAATTGTAGAAATCGGCTGCACCTCTCGCGACCGCGTCCCTAAGCGTCTCGTTTTCCGATCTGAGTTCTTCGATGAGGGTCCGCGTTTTTTCGATCTCTTTTCTCAGTGCCTCTGCTTCAGCGTTTTGTACAGGAGGTGTTTCCTCCACCAATTCCGCCTCAACGGCCTTTTCGGCACCTTTCTCTATTTCCTCTGTTTTTTCGTCGCCCTTCGATTCGCGGGTGCCTAAATCCTGTCCCTCATCAAGGAACCGGCGCCCGTTTTTTTCTTTTTGCGGGTTTTTTTCATTATGGTTTTTCGTCGAAGCCATTCACTGAACCTCCCTTGTTTCCTTCCTGGTCTCCGTTCATCGAAAGGCCTCCCAGAAGACTCTCGAGAACGGAGATAGCGTATTCATAATCCATTCGGACCGGGCCGATCAGTCCGAGAACCGTTTTTCTTCCCTTGTCGACGGAAGAAGCCATCAGCACGGAACAATCGCTCATCTGCGTCACCGGGTTTTCGTCCCCGATGATGACGGAAAGCCCCCGGTCAGGTGAACAGCGTTTGACCAGCTGGGCGATGGATGTATCTTCCTCCAGAAGGGCCATCATTGTCTGAAGACGGCTCAGATCGCTGAATTCCGGGAGTCCCAGCACGTTATACTGTCCTCCGGTAAAATACTGGTAAGAATTTTCCCCAAGCATGCCGTTCATCTCTTCCAGTGCTTTCCGGCAGTTCTCCGCATAGGCTTCGAGTTCCTCGAGGACGTACATCTGCAGGATGTGCCGAACTTCCTGCCAGGATTTATCCTGGGCGACGAGGTTGACCCGCCTGGACAGTTCGTCCAGCGCTTCCTGGTCCATGTCGTATGGAAGAGTGCCCATCTTGTGGTGGATCAACCCTCCCTGCAGGACCACAATGATCAGGACCGATCGTTCTGCGACCCTGATGAATTCCACTTTCTGCAAGATCGCTTCCTGCGCCGGCCCAAGGGCCGCGACGGAAACACAGTGAGTCAGGTTTCCGAGCAGCTTGGTGGAATAGCGAAGCGCCGACTGGACGTCATCCCTCCGTCTTTTGAGCTCCTGGAGCCATTCCGGCCGTGTACTCGGTCTCGTCCTCTGCCGCTGGAGGATCGCGTCCACATATATCCGGAACGCTTTCGGAGTGGGGATCCGGCCCGCTGACGTATGGGGCTGGTAGAGATATTCCATTTCATCGAGATCGGCCATTTCATTTCTGATCGTCGCCGCACTGCATCCCTTGAGGTAGCGTTTTGCAATCGTCCGCGATCCTGTGGGGGCACCGGAACGGATATACTCATAGACAACGGCCAACACTATTTCGAGCTGTCGCTCCGTAAGCACTGTAGCCACAACCTCTCGCATGTTGTTAGCACTCTCCCTAAAAGAGTGCTAATGACGAAATATACCGAAAGGTAGGGTATCAATGGAGGCTTTTATTGTCAACACTGGTCAGGGGATTGACCTTTCTTCCACGTGCTGCCATGCCTTCGCCTTCAGGTATCATGGTGCCGATATCTTCCCATAGGTTAAGGGGGATTTTTCCCATGAGAACGAAAACGGAACGGACGAGGATCATTCTCGTCAGGCATGGCGAGTGCAAGGGGAACCGCGAGGGGCTTTTCCGCGGGAGAAGTGATTTTCCACTCAATGATGCGGGGCTTGCCCAGGCGAAAGCGCTTTCCGCTGAACTGGCAAGGCTTTTCCCGACCTCTGGAGTGTATTCGGGCCCGTTGTCGAGGGCACAGGCCACCGGTGCTGAAATCGCCCGTGCCATGGGCGTTTCCCTGGAAATCCGTGAAGGGCTGAACAACATGTCCCTCGGACCGTGGGAAGGAAGGCCGAAAAGCGAAATCCGCGAAGAACACCCCGAAGAATGGAACCTTTGGCTTTCAAATCCCGAGAGACTTCGCCTTGAAGGCGCAGAAACCCTTGATGATGTTCGTCGAAGGGCTTTTGCTGAAGTGAACCGGCTCGTCAAGTCCTATGCAGGAGAAACCTTCGTCGTCGTGACACACAGGGCTGTCCTCAAACCTGTAATCGCCGCCGCTCTAAAGATCGCTTCCCCGTATTTCTGGAGAATTCATGTGGATACGGCATCCTATTCCGTCCTCACTCACGAAGAAAGCCGGGGCTACTGCCTCGTATCCCTCAACCAGACACACCATTTGCCCGGTCTTGTCAGTGAATGGGTTTGACGTATATACCCTGGTATGGTATATATGGCGATAATGAAAGCATATACTACGGGAGGGATATTCCGTGATTGAAAAGAAGAAAGTTGACACGTTAATCGTCGGAGGGGGACCCGGCGGCAGGGTTGCCTACATGGCACTCTCGAAAATGGGCAAAAAAAACAGCCTCATGGTGATGAACCAGGAGCCCACCGTCGTATGCAGCCTCCCTTATGGCATTGGGCGCCGGCTCATTCCCGGAGGGCCGGAAGACGTCGTGGTTGATCTTTCCGAGTCTCCGCGGTTGCCGAAAGATATTGCGGAAAACACCATCCGTGGTGAAGTGGTCTCCCTCGACGCAAACACACGGGAAGCCCTCGTACGGACAGGAAATGCCGAAATCTCCGTGTCTTTTGAGAAAGCCCTGCTTGCCCCGGGGGCCGTATCATGGATACCACCCGTGGACGGCGTTTTCGACAGAACTGCCGACAAGACCGTCCCTGTCGGTGAATTCGTCCAGGTTGGGAAGGATCTTGTCGACAAGGGGCGTCTCGCCGAAAACGTCTATGTTCTCAGAAGCGCCAACGACGCCAGGCGCCTTGACAACCTCGCGCGGAAGGCAACGCGCGCCGTCATCGTGGGAAGCGGAGCCATCGGGCTGGAAACGGCCGAGGCGCTTCATGACAGGGGGCTCAAGATCACCATTATCGAGACCCTCCCCCACGTAACGGCACCACTCGATGCGGACATGGCCGAGCTGGTGGAAAACCGGCTTGCTGAAAAAGGCGTGCAGGTTATGACCTCGCAAAAGGTTGTGGCCGCCACGGAAGACGGCGTCCTCCTGGAGTCGGGCGAAAAGGTTCCGGGAGACGGGGTGGTTTTCGCCACCGGCGTCCGTCCGAATGTGACACTTGCCCGCAAAGCGGGCCTCGAAATCGAAAAGGGCATCGTTACCGACTCCCGCATGCAGACGAGCAATGAACACGTATACGCCGTCGGTGATGCCGTTCAGGTTTCCGACGCGGCAACGGGCAAACCTCTACTGCCCCTTGTGGGGACCCTTGCCATGCGGCAGGGTGTGACGGCCGCCGCAAATATCTCCGGAATGCCCATGGAGATGCCGCCCGCAACTGTATGGGGGGTTTCGGCTGTTTTCGACATTCACTGGGGCAGCATCGGGTGGACGGAAGAACTGGCGAAACGGGAAAATCTCTCCGTCCGCACCATCCCGCTCCCCGTGCGAACCCGGGAAGAGGCCATGCCTTCCGGGAAAGAGGGGCGCTGGAAAATCGTGGTCGCCGTGGACAGAAACGAAGCGGGGATCAAAGCCGGTCAAATTCTCGGTTTCCAGATCATACTGGATGGGGAATCACCGCTCGCAACCGCTGAACGTTTCCTGGATATCGTGTCCTCAAAAGAGACGGTCCCGGAACTTTTCCGGCATTTTTCCATACATTCGCCTTCCCACAACCCGCCGGATGATCCGTATCTGAATCTTTTCATGAAATACCTTCTCGCCTGATTCCCGTGGGAAAACCCAAGAAAGGGGCGCGCCCGAGGAGGGCGCGCCCCTTTCTTGACCGCACACTTCCTGTGGCATATTATGGCTTTCGCTGATGTCCCATATTCTCCTGAGGAGATATGCGTCCAGATGATACCCTATGTTTGCCCGATTACATCGGTTTCGGAACTTAAATCCATGCTCCTCCGCCTCAGGGCGGATATGCGCAGCCTGCCATATTTTGAAGCCAAAAGGAGCATTCTGCCCCTGTATGTCAAGGGGGCCGACTTCCGGGCCGCCAACGCACTGAAACAGGAAATGCTTTCCCGGGGCGGTGACGCCGTCGTGCACCGTGACGCCATCCAGGGCACCATAACGTCCTGTGACGTCCTGCTTCTGGGAACACCCGGACAATATGAGAGCCTGATACTGAAACTCGAGGCAATGCCCTACTGGGGCCTTGAAGCCGTTCGGGAAGGCCTGACCAGGGCCTTGTCCAGTCTGACCCTCACTGCCTGGGAAATACCACTGCCCCGGGGCGGCTCCCTCAACCTCAACGATCATCCCCTTGTCATGGGTATCATCAACGTCACGCCGGATTCGTTTTTCGCCTCAAGCAGGGCCTTGGCCATCGATGAATGCGTCAGCCGGGCCCTGAAGATGCAAAAAGAGGGCATGGACATTCTCGACCTGGGCGCCGAATCAACCCGGCCCGGGTCGGAACAGGTGCCGGAAGATGTCGAAAAGAAACGTCTTATCCCGGTCATTCGCGCGCTGCGGGAAAGCGGTTGCCGTCTCCCCATATCGGTGGACACAACCAAGGCTTCCGTGGCGAGTGCCGCCATAAGTGCCGGGGCGGACATGATCAACGACATCTCCGCGGGCCTCATGGACCCCGGCATCATGGACGTTGTCGCCTCGGCCGGCACCCCCTATGTCTGCATGCACATGAAAGGGACTCCTAAGACGATGCAAAAGAATCCCGTATATGACGATCTCCTCGGCGAAATCATCTCCTTCCTCGAGGAACGGGTCGAAACCGCTTCCTCCCGTGGCATAGACGTTTCACGCATCATCCTGGACCCGGGCCTGGGCTTCGGGAAGACCCCGGGGCACAATCTCGCAATCCTGAAGAATCTCAC
Source organism: Thermovirgaceae bacterium (assembly GCA_049974965.1). Lineage (GTDB taxonomy): Bacteria > Synergistota > Synergistia > Synergistales > Thermovirgaceae > UBA1876. The sequence goes on along the minus strand of JBNGCT010000005.1, from coordinate 27,241 downwards.
GTCATTCCGGGTTCTCGGCCGACCGCTTTTGATCGGGCATTCCAACAAAAGCACGATCGGCAAGGTTCTCCATGAAACACCGGCCGAAGAAAGGCTCGAAGGAACCCTGGCCATAACGGCGCTGTGCGCCTGGGAAGGCGTATCAATCGTACGCGTCCACGATGTCCGGGAAAACGCACGGGTCATCCGCATGATCCGCGCCGTAAAGGAGGCTTCACTGTGACCCAGGCCGCAATCGCCCTCGGAAGCAATCTCGGGGACCGCCTCGGTATCATGCGCCAGGCCGTGATGCTCCTTGAAGAACACTGTCTTCGCATCAAGGGGTCAAGCGATGTTTTCGAAACACCGCCGTGGGGTGTAAAAAACCAGCCACGGTTTCTCAATGCCTGCATACTTGTTGAAACGGAGGAGGCACCCCAAAAACTTCTCCAGCTGCTTTTGAACACAGAAATGGAACTGGGCCGCACCCGACGGTATAGATGGGGGCCGAGAGAAATCGATCTGGACCTCATTTTCTACGACAACCAGGTCCTGGAAGAAGAGGGCCTCATCCTCCCGCATCCAAACATGCACCGGCGTGCATTCGTTCTTCTTCCGCTGGCTCAGATCGCTGGGGACTGGCGTCACCCGGTTCTGGAAAAATCGGTACGCGAACTTGCGGGATCCGTCAGCGGCGATTCGATCATCCGAATAACGCGGCTTTAGAAAATGCAGCAAATCTACAGGGGGGAACAGCTTTGAAGAAAAAAGCAAAAAACGCCCTGCTGTGTCTTTTGGTCCTGTCCGTGTTTTCGTGGTTGACCGCCAGACCTGCAGCAGCAGGGATCAACGTGCTTTCCGTTCCCGGACACCCCCTCTCGCTCGTACTGGATACAAAAGGGGGCATCATTGATCTTGCCCTGCTGAGAAGCCCCGCGGGGATACAAAAGATTCTTCCCCTCGAGGGGTTCATGCTGAAGGGCCAAACCGTGCGCACACCTTATGCCGACGGCGATCTCGTCAAGGATCTTTTGTGGACACTGGACTTCCGGGAACCTGCCGGTAATTCTCGGGGAATCCAGCTCTGGATCGGAGCCCTGAGCGGGTCGAAGAGAGCCTGGGTTTGTCTTTGTCCCGTCGCCCGGACATTCTGGGACAACATGCACCTCGACCTGTACGTTCCTGAAGGATTCGGCCTGTATTTCGCCCCGACAGCGCCCGGGTACGGGGATCTGCCGAGGTATGCGGGAAGCAGGACCCTCGGGTTCGTCTACACCATCTCCCTGACACCCGAAGGCCCGCGCTTTGTTCCGTCGCCTGACGTCTACAGGCAACTGCAACGGATTGCCGACCTCGTCCGGAAAGCAGAACAGATTCCCTACCGGAAAGAGGCCTATAAACACATGATTGAAGACTTCGCCCGTCTTTCCCGAGGTTCCGAGCCCTCGACGGCCGCTATCCGCAATTTCGTCTGGGAACGCATCCTGACGCTGCAGTGGAGGTAAAAGGTCACGCAGCGACCTGCATCAGGGCACCTGGAATCACCGAACCCTTATTCGAGTTCGAGAAACTCTTCCCCTTCTCGGCCAGGGACAACGCCGGTCTTCTCCAGTTCTCCGAACTTGTTGCAAGCGGCTTGAACCGTCACTTTTGACCCTTCCTGGAGAAACCCGACCGTCACCAGTATTGACTGTCCCTGCTTCGTCATTTGCTGCGTATAGAAAAGCCTGGCCGCTTCCCTGCCTTCGGTCATGACGGTTACTTCCTCAATAAAATGATCCTCCCTGTCCCCCACCGGATGATCCAGGTCTATCTTCAGGATACCTCCTGCAGCTTCATAACTCATGACGAGTTTCATCGGCGGATGAGCCTGGGCCGCTGTCAGGGCAAAAAGGGATACAGATACAGCAAGCACGCAAATCGTCAGCAGTCGTTTCATGAAAACCATCCTCCTTATTTTTTAAGGGCTCCGCGGCCATCCCTCTGCGGAGCCCTTCCCTGTTCATCTCATAGGGCAAGCTCTTTCAGGTATTCCGCAACCACCGCAGGACTTCGTTCCCTTTGATAAAGGGGAGTGCTGTCTTCTTTGTAACAGGCGAGGTTTTCCTCGAAGGTCTTTTTCCCTTCCACCCTGTACAGGACCCCCAGGGGGTACGGTTCCTTCTCGAATGCCCTGGCCATTGCCGCCTCCCGATCAGAAGGATCGTAGTCCTCATTGAGGAAATAGGTGTTTTCCCTGAACCATTTGTGGGTGTTCACCTTGTTGAAGGAAACGCAGTTCTGGAATATGTCTACAAGGGCATATCCCTTGTGCCTCACGGCCTGCTTGATGATCTCCTTCGTTTCGTCAACGTAGCCGGAAAAGCTCCTCGCCACAAAGGTGGCTCCCTGTGCTATGGCGACCGCCACGGGGTTGAAAGGCTCCTCGAAGACGCCGTCGACCTGGACGGGAGTCCTGAACCCCAGCTGGCTGGTGGGTGACGCCTGGCCTTTCGTCAGCCCATAGACCATGTTGTTATGGGCGATATTGGTGATGTCGGGATTGCGGCGTATGGTGTGTAGAAAATGGTTCCCTCCCTCTCCGTACATATCCCCGTCTCCGCCGATGGCAATGACCACCATCTCCGGGTTGGCCGCTTTCATGCCCGTCGCGTTCGAGATCGACCGCCCGTGCAGGCCGTTGAAGAAATTGCCCCTCATGAAATGAGGCATCTTGGCGGCCTGTCCGATGCCGGAATGAAGGACCACCTGGTTCGGGGCCAGGTTCAGCTCCGCAAGTGCCTTTTTCAGGGCTTCCATGATCTGGAAATCCCCGCAGCCCGGACACCACTGGTTGTCTATACCCTCGAGATCGTAGATCTTCCAGTCCATCCGTTACACCCCCCCGGAAAGACGTTTTCGGAGTTCTTCGGCTACGGCCTCCACGGAAATTTGCAATCCCGTGTAATGAAGGATCCGTTCCGGTATTTCAAATCCGGTTTCACGCCGGATCAGCGCGGCCATCTGGCCCGTGGCGTTTCCTTCCACGTCGATGACTTTCTTCGCCCTTTTCAGGTACCCCCCCGTTTCGGCTGGAAGCGGGTATACCTGCGAAAAATGCAGGAGTGCCGTATCGTTTCTTTCCAGGATATAGAGCGCCTCCTCGACGATGTGCCGCATCGATCCCCAGGCAACAACGAGATTTTCATAGTCCTCGGGACCGATCAGACTGGGTGGAACAGCCTCTTCCTCAAGCCCCTTCATCTTCCGGAACCGTTTTTCGACCATGGCCTTTCGAAGGTGAAAATCTTCCTGAACGTGGCCGTCGGCGTCGTGTTCATGGCTGTCGGTACCCACAATTCCCTTCCCGTGCCCGGGGACGCTTCTGGGCGAAATTCCGTCCTCGGTGATGACATACCTCTGGTACTCTTCCGTGGATTCCGCGAGATGCTTCCTGATTGCGAGGTCCTTCGTATCGAACGGGGATACGTCGTAGTAGCTGTTGAGGAAATACTGGTCGGTAAGGATGAACACAGGCGTCTGGTATTTGGCAGCGAGATTGAAGGCGTGGTGGGCAAGATAGAAGGCCTCTTCAATGGTTCCGGGAGCGAGGACAGCCTTCGGGAATTCGCCGTGACCCGCATGGAGCGCGAACTCAAGATCCCCCTGCTCCGTCCGTGTCGCCATCCCCGTCGCAGGACCCGGCCGCTGGCCGATGTGAAGGACCACCGGGAGCTCCGTGATTCCGCTCAGGCTGACTCCCTCCGACATGAGCGCCAGACCCCCGCCGGACGTGGTAGCCATGGGTCTTGCCCCGCCATAGGACGCTCCCAGGGCCAGATTGATGGCAGCTATCTCGTCCTCCGCCTGTTCTACGGCGATCCCGAACCGGTGTGAATGTTTCGCCATGAAGGTCAAGACACCCGTTGCCGGCGACATCGGATAGGAAGTGACGAAATCACAACCACCCGCCACAGCTCCGAGCGAAACTGCATCGGTCCCGTTGAGAACGACGCTGCCCCGGCTGTTTCCTTCCCCGGGAAAAGAAATTTCAATTGAACCGTCCTCCTGTATCTTCGTTCCGATTTCATACCCCGTGTCGACGGCCTTTTTGTTCTTTTCTATGATCTCCTCCCTGTTTTTGAAACGTTTTTCGAAGAACCCGTAGAGAACGGATCTGTCTATGTCAAAAAGACCCGCGACAATCCCCGCGGCGACGACGCCTGCATAGACGGTCCCCCCGATCTTCCGCCCTTTCTCCAAAAGATCCACGTCAATGAATTGCCCCTCCGTATCGGTCAGCTCTTCGCCGAGCTCCTCCTTGTCGCCGATGATGATCGTTTCCCCGGTGATTCTTTCACGGATGTTCCGCCTCACGCCCCGGTTCAGCGGCAAAAGCAGGTCGATCCTGTCTGCAAACGCATTGACAGGCTCCCGGGCGATGCGGATCTCCGTCGAATTGTTGCCTCCGCGAACCCTCGACATGTATTCACGGCTTGCGAATACGTGGAGACCTCCGTCATGAAGCGATTTCACAAGTATCTCCTCGATGGTCTGCACACCCTGGCCGGCTGCGCCGCAGAGCACAAGCGACACATCTCGATGGCCTTTCCGCGGGAGAACATTCATGCGGGCTTCCCTCCTTCACCGTTTCCTTAAAAAACCGGCCTTCAAGCTCCAGGTTTCCCGAACCGATTCAAAGCACCTCAGTCTCTTAAAGAGGCCGGATACCCTGCTTCATCAAGGACCTTGCGGACTTTTTCCGGATCATCCGTTTCCAGACTGACCGTCTTGGTCTCCAGGGACACGGAAAAATCGCTGAACCCTGATTCCTCAAGGGCCCTGGTGATATTCCTGACGCAGTGGTCACAGGACATGTCCGGCACATCAAAAACCAGTTTGGCCATAATATGTCACGCCTCCTTTCCCTTGATTCGCATCGAATTGAGCACCACCGAAATCGAGCTGAAGGCCATGGCGGCTTCGGCAATGGCCGGGTGCAGGAGCCCCGCCATGGCGAGAGGAATGGACACCACGTTGTACAAAAAGGCCCAGAAAAGGTTCTGTCCGATGATACGGAACGTCCTCCGCGAGATCGCAACGGCAAGGACAACCTTTGAAAGCCCTCCGGTGACAATCACCACGTCCGCGCTGTCAATGGCGAGGTCCATTCCCGAACCGACGGCTATCCCGATGTCAGCGCCCTTGAGGGCTGCGGCGTCATTCATGCCGTCTCCTATCATCATAACCTTCTTTCCTTCAGCCTGGTAGTCTCTTACTATATCGAGCTTGTTCTCCGGCCTGACCCCGGCGTGCACGCCATCTATCCCCACCTGGGCGGCAACGGCCTTCGCGGTCCTTTCGTTGTCTCCCGTCGCCATCACCGGAACTATTCCCGATTCTTTCAGCCGCTGTACGGCCCGGGCAGAATCTTCCCTGACGGGGTCCTCGATGGCGAACCATCCGGCAACTCCGCCGTCCTTTCTCACTTCGACCACAGTCCTGCCGGATTCAAGGTCCCGGTCATATTTCGAATAGTCTTCAGGTTTGCCCACGATGTACCGGGAACCTCCCGCGACGAAACCGACACCCTCGCCGGAGGTTTCCTCGAAATCCTTTATTGTCGCATGGGGCACATCTTCCGTCTCCCGCAGCGCCGCGATGGCTTTTGCCAAAGGGTGATTCGACTGTTCTTCGGCAGCGACGGCACGGCCCAGATCTTCCAGGTCCAGGCTGAAGCTGACAACCCTGGGACTGCCCTCCGTCAGGGTGCCTGTCTTGTCCATGACCACCACACCGATGTCTCGCGACGTCTGGATGGCCTCTGCATTCCGTATAATGAGCCCCTGCCTGTAGGCGGCACCCGTTCCCGCCACCAGGGCCATAGGAGTCGCGAGGCCCAGCGCGCAGGGACAGGCGATGACCAGCGTGGCCACGAAGACAAAGACACTGAACGATACGGCACCTTCAGTTTCCAGGACCCAGGGGAGCCACTCCCTCGCCGATTCGATGAAAGGAACCATTCTTTCGAACCGGAAGTACCAGAACAGGGCCGCCCCGGTCGCCAGAACCAGGATGGTGGGGACGAAAAAGAGGGTGATCCGGTCCGCAAGAGCCTGTATCGGGATTTTCGCCCCCTGGGCTTCCTGCACGAGGGAAATCATCTGTGACAGGAAGGAGTCTTCACCGGTACGTGTCGCCTTGATGACAAGCTGCCCCGTAAGGTTCAGCGATCCGCCCGTCACTTCTGCTCCCTGCTCCTTTTCGACGGGGATGGATTCACCGGTGATCATCGATTCATCAACGGAGGACCTGCCTTCCGCGACTTCACCGTCAACGGGGATTCTCTCTCCGGGTCTCACGATCACCCTGAACCCCTCCTTGACGGCTTCAATGGGGACATTGAGGTCCTCGTCGGCCTCGGTACGGATTCTCGCCTCCCGGGCCTGCAGTTTCAAAAGTGACCGGACCTCCTTGGCCGCCCTGTCACGAAGCCTGGACTCCACATACCTGCCCGTCACGTGCAGCGTAACGATCATCGCCCCGATGGCGCCGAAGGAGGCCACGGGAACGCCAAAAGCGTTCAGGACCGCCGTCGCCCATGAGGCGACACTCCCGAAGAAAATCAGCGTATCCATGTTCGTGTGCCAGTGAGTCAGCGCGATCCAGGCGCCCTTGATCGTTTTCCTTCCAGCGTAAAAAATCACGACCCCGCCTGCACTTACCTCCATCAGCACGAACCAGGGCATGTGGTAGCCTGCCATGTGGGCGATCATCAAGACCGAAAGGGGCACTGTAATCGCAAGGGCCAGCCAAAGATTCCGCCTGGCTTCCGCATAGCGCCTATGCTCGAGGTCTTCCACCGATTCGGTGGTCACCCCGTATCCCACTTTTTCCACTGCCTCCACAAGCCTCTTTTGGGGAATGTCTTTATGCAGAACCACGAAAGCGGTATCGGTGGCCAGATTCACGGCAGCGAACTTCACGCCCTCCGTTTTCGAAAGCGCCCTTTCAACGTTTTTCGCGCAGGTCGCGCAGGTCATGCCGGTAATCCTGAGCGATCGTTTCTCGTCGAAATCCTTTCGGGGCACTTCGGATCTGTCTGTGTTTTTCTTTTCCGCCATGGTTTTTGGCTCACCCCTTTTATCGGTAATATGGAACCAATATTCATATTGAAATTATATACCATCTATGGTATCTTCATCAAACCATTCGAACGAACCTCGGGAGAGATTCTATGAAACGACTGATCGGCATAAGCCTCATCTTGTTCGCCGCAGCCGGCTTTCTCACAGCCGCTGCCGATGTAGTGGACATGCACGGCCGTCGAAATGACGGTGAAAAGCCTGAACAGGTTGCCGCACCCAATAAGGAGGCTTACGGAAATACCTGCGTTATTGACGTGTATTTCTTCTATGGCAACGCCAAATGTCCCACCTGCGACATCATAAAGGAGGAAGCCTCCAGGGTTATTGGCGCCCTGGAACAAACCGCTTCCAAGGAACCGGCTCTATCGCTTTGGTGGTCAGAAGCCAACGTCGAAGAACCCGGAAACGAGCAATACATCCTGGATTACGGGCTCTTTACCAGCACGATCGTCCTCGCCGACCGCCGTGACCCCGAAAGATGGAAACGCCTCGACGAGGTGTGGGACCTGGCTTCCAACAGGAAGCAGCTTTCGGATTTCCTGAGGCACGAAATCATTGAATTTGCGAAAGGGTGTGCGTCATGAGCCTTCTTTTTTCGTCCCTTTCGGCTCTCTGGATCGGCATTCTGGCCTCGGTCAGCCCGTGCCCCCTGGCGTCGAACATCGCAGCTTTCTCTTTCATCGAGAAGGATTGCGGGAATAACCGCTCCGTGCTGTTGTCCGGCGGTGCCTACGCCCTGGGGAGAATGGTCACCTTTTCGGTTCTCGGTGCCTTGATCGTCAACGGGATCATGGCCATCCCATCCGTATCCATGGCACTGCAACGCCACATGAACATGTTTATCGGACCAATCCTGCTGGTCGTCAGCGTATTTGTTCTTGACCTCCTGGAGCTCCCGGCCTTCTCTTTCACGAAGAACCTTCGGAGCAAGGCTCTTTTCAGGGGACCGGGCGGAGCGTTCGTTATGGGCATTATCTTCGCTCTGGCACTGTGCCCTGTTTCAGCCGCCCTGTTTTTCGGCGGGCTCATTCCGCTTGCGACAAAGGAAGGATCCTCTGTGGTGCTGCCAGCCGTCTTCGGCATAGGAACGGCCCTCCCGGTGAGCATCCTCGCCGTGTCACTCTCTCTGGGTGTTTCGGCCCTTTCCAGTTCGGCCGCCTCATTGCACGCCCTCCAGGAGAAAATCCGACTGGCGACAGGAATACTCCTCACCGGAACGGGGCTTTACTTCAGCCTGATCTATACATTCAAAATATTTTAGTCCCTTCCCCCATCCTCTAACCAGGGATTTCATGTATAATGTATGGCCATCGGCGCTCTCCGGGGCACCAAAACACTTTTTTGGAGAGAATTTATGACCCCGAATATCATTCAAGGCATTCCCCTTTTCGGAACAATCGTCAATGTCATGGCAATCATAACCGGATCCCTTCTCGGCATCGCCATACACACACGGTTGCCTCGCAGGCTTACGAAGATCACCTTCCAGGCTTTGGGCCTTTTCAGCCTTTTTCTGGGTACCCAGATGGCCTTCCGTTCCCGGAGTATCCTGACGCTCATCTTCAGCATCGTCCTCGGTGCCGTTACGGGCGAGCTACTCAATATCGACGGAGGGATCAGGAAAGTTACGAACAGGATCAAGGGTCGTTTCAAAACATCCGGTGACCGTTTTACCGAGGGCTTTATTACGGCCGTGCTCCTCTACTGCGTGGGCAGCATTGCGGTCCTGGGGGCTCTTGAGGAGGGCCTCGGCGGGTTCCCCAACCTTCTTTTGACGAAATCACTTATGGACGGAGCATCCTCGATTGCTCTCGCGGCATCTTTCGGACCGGGGGTGCTTTTCTCGGCGGTTCCGGTTTTCATCTACCAGGGCAGCCTGACTCTCCTGGCATCACAGCTCGGAACGGTCCTGACACAAACCGTCATCAACGAGATCACCGCCGTCGGAGGCCTGATGATACTCGGGATCGGGCTCAATGTTCTGGAAATCCAGCAGATCAAGGTCATCAACATGCTTCCGGGCCTTTTCTTCGCTGCGGCCTTTGGAATGCTTTTTCTGTAACGTTTCGTTCCGCAAATGAAACTGACACCTGCCCGCGAAAGGGCTATAATTGTATCTGAAGTATCAACGTCATCGACATGAATCAGGAGGTGTTCTTGGATGCGGACTTATCGATGTCTCCACTGTGGCCATGTTTTCAAGGTGGAAGATGTCGCCCCGGGCATAAAATGCCCGAAATGTCTGAACCGTTTTGTGGAGCTGGTGGAAGGTGAGCCGCTGAAGGGAAAATCCTGGGGAGCCAAGAGTTTCAGCGTCCCGAAGAAAAAATGAGGAACCTTTTCGCTGAAGGCGATACACGAAAGCCGGGGGGAGAAATCTTCCTCCCGGCTTGCGTTGCCGGCCTCGGGCCGTAAGTTTTTTTAAACCTTGCAATGTCCAAAAGGGCCATATATAATGTCCGGGTAAGGGGCGACTAGCTCAGCGGGAGAGCGCTTCCCTCACACGGAAGAGGTCACAGGTTCGAAACCTGTGTCGCCCACCAGAGAGCAAAAGGACGGGTTCTCACCCGTCCTTTTTTGTTTTTCTCCGCTCTTGTGCGGCTGATCCTAAAGGCCGCGCCGGATCATCTGCTCCCGTTTCGCCCCCACTCCTATGAAAACCACAGGTACGCCCGTTTCCCCCTCGATGAAGGAAACGTAGTTTCTTGCTTCCTCGGGAAGTGCCTCCCATGTATCGCATCCGCTGATATCTGCATCCCATCCAGGGAACTCGCGGTAAAGGGGTTTCACATTCTCAAGATAGGAGTAGCCACCCCGGAAATTCTCCTCCCTCTGTCCTTCATGGGAATAGGCGACACACACGGGCAAGGTCTTTTCTCCGGAGAGCACATCCAGTTTTGTCAGGGCGATCCCCGTGAGGCCGTTCACTCGGGCGGCGTGCTTCAACGCGACAAGGTCGAGCCAGCCGCACCGCCGTGGGCGACCCGTAGTCGCGCCGTATTCGCCGCCACGCTCCCGCAGGCGTTCGCCCGCCTCCTCTTTTGCTTCCGTCGGGAAAGGCCCCGCACCGACACGTGTGCAATAGGCCTTTGTCACCCCTGTCATACGGGAGATCCGCACGGGCCCGAGACCCGCGCCGGTGCACCCGCCGCCTCCGACGGCGTTGGAACTGGTAACAAAGGGGTATGTCCCGTGATCAACGTCGAGCAGCGTCCCCTGGGCCCCTTCGAGCAAGACCGCATCACCGGCCTCAAGGGCGCGGTGAATCACCAGCGGGCCATCACCGATATACGGGGCGAGTCGTTCACCCCAGGCAAGGGCCTCATCGTATATGTCGCCGAAAGAAAGCGGTGATTCTTCGTAGATCCGGGTCAGAAGCAGATTGTTGTATTCCAGGTTAAAAGTCAGCTTTTCCCTGAGAATATCGGGTTCCAGAAGGTCCTCCACGCGGATTCCCCGCCTGCTCACCTTGTCCATGTAGCAGGGCCCGATTCCGCGCCGCGTCGTTCCAATCCGGTGGCCCGTGCCGCGGAACCTCTCCTCCATGCCGTCGAGAACCTTGTGATAGGGCATGACGACGTGGGCGTTTCCGCTGACCACAAGGCGCGCCCTGTCCTTTCCCTTTTCCTGCAGACCCTCGAGTTCCTCTATCAGCTGCTGCGGCTCAACGACCACCCCGTTGCCGATCACGCATGTCTTGCCGGGATAGAGCATTCCCGAAGGCAAAAGGTGGAAAATGTATGTCTCACCCTCCGCCATAACCGTGTGACCGGCGTTGGCGCCACCCTGGTACCGAACGACCACGTCAACCCTTGAGGCTACTGCATCCACAACCCGTCCTTTGCCCTCGTCTCCCCATTGGGTCCCGATGATCGCCTCGACCTTGCCTTTCATCCGCTATTCCTCCTCATTGCCTTGTGAGATCCCCGAAAGGTACTCCGGCACGGTGACAAATTGTACATCAGGAGGGGCCGATTCGTACAGCGAAAACAGGAAAGGGATCGTCTCCGGCCTCGCGTGGCATATGCCGATAGCGCCTCCGTGCTTTCTTGCCATTTCTCTGAGTTCGTAAAACCGGTCCCACATGTATCCTTCATTCGCCTCATGATCCAGAAAAATCCTGTTCCGTCCAGCGGGAATCCCCCGTTCTCTCGCTACGTTGTAGGCAACGGATTTCGAGCTGGTCCGACTGTCCACAAGCAGGAGCCCTTCCGCCTCGATTTCGTCGGCAACAGCATTCATGACAGCGGGATCGGCTGTTGCCATCGAGCCTCTGTGATTGTTCAGTCCGGAGGTGCCGGGAAGTGACCAGAGGGCGTTTCTGACGATCTGACGGATCAGTTCCCGCTGCATTCCGACACCAACGAGGAACGGTCCGCCTGGGGGGTCGATTTCCGCCTGCATCGGAAGGTGTGTCAGAAAGGGTATACCCTTTCGCCGGGCGAGATCAGCCGTCCAGAGGCTGTAGGCCTTGTAGGGGATAATGGCCCAGGTTACCGGCATGGGGAGTTCACAAAGGGTATTTGCAGCCTCCCTGGAATACCCTAAGTCGTCAATGAGAATCGCAACGGGGATTTTCCGCGACTCCGCGAACGCATTGGAGCATCCCCCGGAGCGAAAAACCGTCAGGGTAATGCAGATTGCCACGAAGCACCGAAGAAGTCCGGGAAAGCGCCTCCGTCTTTTCATCATGACCTTGTCGAACCCTTCAGCGCATTTTCCGGAGTTCTTCCAGGGCGCGCTGAAGTTGTTCGTCCTCGTCCCGTTCTTTCCCGAATTCGCCTTCCACCTCGATGTGCGGTTCGAGACCGACCTTGTCGATGACCTTCCCCGCCGGCGTATAGTATTTTGCGATGGTGACAAAAATGCCCGACGAATCGGGAAGGTTGAAAAGGGTCTGCACCGAGCCTTTCCCGAAGGTTTTCTTGCCGATGAGCAGGGCCTTCTCATGGTCCTTGAGGGCGCCGGCAAGTATTTCCGAAGCGCTGGCGCTGCCTTCGTTGACAAGGACCGCCATTGGCAGTTCCGTGACCTTTCCTGAAGTGGCATAGAGGACTTCGTTAGCGCGGTCGAAACGGCCTCTCGTGCTGACGATGACGCCGTCGTCGAGGAACATGTCGGCTATCTCGACGCAGACATTGAGAAGTCCGCCGGGGTTGTTCCGCAAGTCAAGGACCAGATCCCTGGCTTCCTTTGATTCAACGTCCCTGATCGCTTCCAGGAATTCCCCTTCTGTTTTCTGGTTGAATTGCGTGATCCTGAGATATCCCGTATCTCCGATCATTTCATGGCGGACAGTGTGTATCTGGATCTGCTCCCGCCTGATGTCAAATTCGAGAAGCTGGTTTTCCCCTTCGCGCCTGACCCAGATGGTCACTTCCGTACCCGGCCTGCCTCGAAGATTGTCCACGACATCGTTCTGGTCCCATCCCAGGATGACCTCCTCCCCGATCTTGACAATCTCGTCTCCAGGTTTCAGCCCGACGCGGTCTGCCGGGGTTCCCTCGATCGGGCTCACGACGATGGTCCGGCCGTCCCTCTGGCTGATGTAGATTCCGAGACCGCCGTATTCACCTTCCATCTCGATTTCTTCTTCCTCAAGCTCATCGGGGTCCACAAAACGCGTGTACGGATCGTTCCAGGCTTTCACCATCCCATGAATGGCACCGTACAACAGGTCTTTTTCACTGACGTCCTCGTTGCCATCTACGTGATAGGTTTCGACAATCGTCCGGGCCTGTTTGATGAGCCACAAATCGGAGGCCGAAAAGGGAACAATTCGTGAAAGATCATATTCCTCACTCGCGCCGGCGGAAAAGATGCCGCCCGCGATCAGGGAGCCGATCAGGATTCCAAGCAGTACGTCGCGAAACCGTCGTGGCATTACGTTTTCTCCATCCCTTCAACGCTTTTTCATCGGCCCAGGTACCTCATGGGATCCCGGGCTTCACCGTTGGCCCTTACCTCAAAGTGCAAATGGGCCCCCGTGGCAACACCCGTCCGCCCCACGTTCCCTATCTGCTGGCCCGTCTTTACGGCCTGCCCTTCCTGGACACCGATCCTCGAGAGGTGGGCGTAGACGGTCGTCAGGTCACTTCCATGATCTATGATGATGATCTGTCCGTATCCACGGAGCCAGCCTGCATAAAGCACTTCGCCCGACGCCGCAGCCCTCACCGCATCACCCTGCCTGGCATCGATGTCGATCCCGGTGTGCATCGTCTTGGTCTTGAAGGTTGGATGCACCCTCATGCCGAAAGTGCTCATGATCTTCCCTTTTATGGGCCATTGAAGCTTACCGCCGCCGTAGGTCAGGACTTTTGTCTTTTGTGATGCCGCAAGCTGACGTTTTTTGGACAGAAGCTGCCTGATCTTTCCCTGGAGCTCCTTTTCCACTTCCTGCAGCTCGCGCATCGCCCTGGCATGCGCCTCTTTTCGTCCCGCCAGGGTATCCAGCATGGTTTCCCTCTGCCTTTCGGCGCCCTTGAGGGATTTTTTCCTGGCCTCAAGGTCGACACGCTGCTGCTGCAACTTCCTTTTCTGTTGTTCCAGTTCCGCCTTCGCCGCCTTCAACTGTCTCGCCGATTCGGCGAGTTCACCGATAATCCGTTGATCCTGTCTGGCGATTTTCGACAACAGATAGGAGTTCGTCATCGCCTCATGAGCATTCCCCGCAGAAAACAGGAGATTGAAATTCGCCACATCACCGTACTTGTATATGGCCACGATCCTGTCACCCAGGGCGCCCTTCGTCCGATCAATCTGTTCCTCGGTCTTCGCTATCTTTGCGACGGTCTCCTCTATTTGAAGCTGTGTCTGCTGCTCCTTGAGAGACAACAGGCGGATTTGCTGCTCGAGCAGGGTGATGTTCTGGTTGATTTGGGAAAGGTCGTTGAGAACGGATTTTTCCTTTTTCTTTGTCTGCACGACCTGACGCTGGTGGTATTCAATCTGTCGCTTGATCGTCTCCAGGCGTTTTTCCTCGTTCTTGATGGTTCCCTCAATCTGCGATATGGATGCCGCTGTTGCGACAGAGCCCCCAGCCAGAACCGCCATCCACACAAAAGCCAGGGCCGCCGTCCATGTTTTCCTCCATCCGGATACTTTTAACGTCCGGGACATCCGCCCTCACCTCACTCTTCAGTGCGGTCGTGTCGCAGCCCTGATAAATTTCGAAACGGCGAGCCAGCTGCAGATCCATCCAATTGTAACCCCACCGCCCACAAGGACAATACCGAGCCTCAAGAGCAGTTCCCGGTTCTGTATGAGCGTCAAAAAAGGCAACGAATGGACGAGCGCGTTGATGGCATACCCATAGGAAAAATACAGGATGCCGCTTGCAAAGAGCGCTCCCAAAACGCCAAGGGTCACCCCTTGCAGGACAAAGGGGAAGGCGACAAAGGCGGGCGTGGCGCCCACAAGGAGCATGGTTTCGATCTCCTCTTTCCTCGCGTAGACACTGATCCGTATCGTGTTGAAAAGGACCAGTGATGCCGCCGTAATTGATATTGCCAGAATAATCAGGGAGAGCCGGGAGACAAGAACCGAGATCTTCTGGAGACGTTCAGCCAGTTCGCCGGAATAGACCACGTCGTCGACCTCCGGCATGGCGATCAGTTCCCGTGCGACGACGCTGGCGAACTCCGCCTTTTTAACCTGAACCTCGACGCTGCCGGGAAGCGGGTTCTCACCCAGCAGCGTGACGGCATCGGCCTGGTTCCCCAGCCTGGCCTTGAGTCGTTCCAGTGCCTGTTCCGGGGTGATGGTTTCCACGGAAGCCACGCAGTCCATGGCGGACATTTTCTCCGCGACGGTCTGCAAGGCACCGTCGCCTGCATTGACATAGGCCTGCACGAGCAGGTTGCTTTCCACTCCGGCGATCATCGCCCTGGTGTTCATCACGAAGAGAACGCTCGCGCCCACGAGGTAGAACACGGCCACCGCCGTGACGAAGGTCAAAATACTCAGTCCGAGGTTTCGGGCAAGGAGGCGCCAGGTGTCGCGAAGAACATATCTAAAGATCGCCATCCGCCTCGTACCTGCCTTTCCGTTCGTCCCTGACGACACGTCCCCGCCTGATGCCGACGACACGCTGCCGGAATTCGTCTACGATGTACTGGTTATGCGTCGCCACCAGAACCGTCGTCCCCGAGGCGTTGATCGACAGGAGAACGCTCATGATGTCCTCCGCCGTGGCCAGGTCGAGGTTTCCTGTGGGCTCGTCCGCCAGCAGGATGCCCGGGCAGTTCACCATGGCCCGGGCGATGGCCACGCGTTGCTGTTCCCCTCCCGAAAGCTGCTCCGGATAGAGCTGCCGTCTCCTCCAGAGGCCCAGACGGTCCAGTATCTCGCTCGTCCGTTCCCGTATGAGATCTTTCGGCATCCCGATGGCTTCCTGGACGAAGGCGACATTCTCGTAGACCGTCATGTTGTGGATCAGCCTGAAATCCTGAAAGACCACGCCGATATCGCGCCTGTAATAGGCGAGATCCAGGGAACCCAATGAACGCAGGTTGCACTCTCCGACGGTGAGCTGCCCCCTGGTCGGAACGAGTTCACGGGTGATGAGTCTCATGAGCGTCGTCTTTCCCGACCCTGTCGGTCCTACAAGATAAACGAAATCCCCTTGGGGGATGGTGAGATAGACATCGCGCAGGGCGACGATATCCGGATAAAATTGTTTGGTGACTCCCGCGATCCGGATTTCCATCATAACCTCCTGCGAAGCGCCCAGACCTGGGCGGTGGCTGATACGATCTCCCGGTAGGTCAGGCCGTAATATTCCTGAAGTTCCCTCGGTGTCCCGCTCTGCCCGTACCTGTCATTGACCGCGACAAACCGCATCGGTACGGGGTATTCCGTCGCCGACAACCGCGCTATGGCTTCGGAAAGGCCGCCGATGATGTTATGTTCCTCCGCAACGACACAACAACCGGTTCTGCGCAATGACGAAAGGACAAGCTGCCGGGGGAGCGGTTTGACACTGTAGCAATCGATGACTTCGGCCTTTATTCCCTGTTTCTCGAGTATTCCGGCGGCCCTCAGGGCTTCATGAACCATTATGCCACAGGTACAGAAGGTCACGCCGTCGCCTTCTGTCAGCAACCGCCCCCCGCCGGCTTCAAACCGCACTTCACCTCTTCCGTATACCCCGGGGCCTGGTTCCCTTCCGAGTCGCAGATAGACCGGTCCGTCCATTTCCGCGGCCAGAAACGTCAGCTCCCTGGCCGCTTCTGAATCCGCAGGCACGAGGACGTTCATGTTTGGAAGGCTTCTCATGAGACCGATATCTTCGGTCATCTGGTGGGTAACCCCGTCTTCCCCTACGGTTATGCCTCCGTGGGTTCCCACGAGCTTGACATCAAGTCCGGGCATCGCAACAGCAGTCCTGATCTGGTCATATGCTCTCGTCACGAGAAATGCAGCAAAGGAGCAGGCAAAAGGAACCTTTCCGCACAGGGCCATGCCCGCGGCGGCCTGGACCAGATCCTGTTCCGAAATCCCCAGGTTGAAAAATCTCCCCGAAAACCGCTTCGAAAATTCCCGTGTCCGCGTCGACGATGCCAGATCCGCATCCAGGACAACGATGTCCCCGCGCCGTTCACCAAGGACAAGCATCGCTTCACCGAAGGCGTCACGGGTACTTTTCATAGGGTTCACCGCCTTCTGTTGCCTCCGTCTCGATTTCGGACCTCGCCTCAAGCTCTCGCAGTGCCTCATCCATGGCAATCCTGTCAAGAGGTTCCACAGGGCCCAGTTCGCCCCTTTCCGCCGCCGTTACTCCCTTGCCTGGCTTCGTGCTCGCGAGGACCACCGAGGGACTCCCCGTCCCTGAAAGGGAGTCGAGAAGGGATTTTTCTATGCTGTCCATGTCATGGCCGTCGCATAACGCAGCTTTCCAGCCGAAAGACTCGAATTTGCCTGCAAGGGGTTCCAGTTTCTTGATGTCGTCAACGAATCCTTCCATTTGAGCCCTGTTCACGTCAACAATTGCAACGAGGTTGCCCGGTTTCCAGTGTGACGCCGTCATCACGGATTCCCAGAGGGCCCCTTCCTGGAGTTCCCCGTCGCCGAGCACTGCGAATACCCTGGATTCTTTGCCGCCGGAACGTAACGCAAGGGCCATCCCTCCCGCGATGCCAAGGCCCATCCCCAGGGAGCCGCTCGGAGCGTCAATTCCGGGTGTGCGGGGGTATTCCGGATGTCCCTGAAGCATCGACCCCAGTCGCCGGTAATTCCAGAGTTCCTCGCGATCGAAGTATCCCCGCCTGGCCAGCACAGCGTACAGCGCAGGACATCCGTGCCCCTTGCTCAGGACAAGCCTGTCCCGTTCAGGCCACAGGGGCTCGCCGGGGCGAATGTTCATGGTTTCCCAGTAAAGGAAAACCAGCAGGTCCACCAGGGAAAGGGATGAAAGGAGGTGTCCCCCCTTTGCGACGCCGATCATTCGGACGATGTCCTTTCGGACTTTCAATGCTGTCTCTTCAAGGCCTTTTTTTCTTTCAGGCTCCATGGGATCCTCCCGAAAAAACTGTCTTGAGGGCGAGGTGCATGGCTGAAGCGGTCTCCTGGCGGGTTTTCTCAAGCTTTCCGGACAGGTCCGCGTCCTGTTCCGGCGTCGGCAACGGACCATACCCGTACCATAGCGGAAGGCGCCATTCTTTCGCGAAGGCTGACACCTTCGGATCATAGGGAACGGCCACACAACGGTGCCCGGCCATGACAGAGAGAATACAGAAATGAAGCCGCATGCCGATTGCCGCAGACGTTTCCGGCCAGATTTCCGATGCTTCACGGGCTGACCGAATCCGCCTGATCTCTCTGAAGCGTATGATACCTTCTTCATGAAAGTCCGTCATGCACCTTTCGTCCTCCGGCGAAAGGGCTATCCCGATGATTTCCCCTTCGGACCGAAATGCGAGGTCCCTTGCGGCCTCCGCAGTCCGTCGCGACAGATCCCCCTTCCAGGGCCTCACGTTCAAAAGGAGATGCCCGCCCTTTCCGGAAGCTTTCCCCAAACCGGAAAGGCCGAATACCGGATCAGGCGCCTTGTGACCCTCAAGCCCTCGTTGTTCGAGCCATTCCAGGGAAGGGTCGTCCCGAACGAACCTGGCTTTGCATCGCTTGAGGGCATCCAGGGCAAGAAATCCGGAAAGACGTCTTGCAAGCGGCCCGATCGATTGACCGAACGCCCATGGGATGCATCCGGCCCTTTCCGCCATTCTCACCGTCCCCCAGTAATAGATGCAGGACCGCAGGCTGGTCGAATCCTGGAAAAGCCCGCCGCCGCCCAAAAGAAAGGTCTCCGTATTCCGGAGCGCCTTCCAGACGGCGAGGGGCCGGTTTCTGTCCACAGCTCCGGTTCCCAGCCTGGCTGCCGTATCCAGGGGTGCCCTGGAAAGGATCAGGATTCTGTCGCGCTTTACCCCTTCTTCCTCAAGAAGCGAGACAAGCGCTTCAGCCAGGAGTTCATCACCGAGATTCCCGTATCCGTAAAACCCGCAAAGGGCGACGCGGAAATCCTTCTTCACGTGGTGAACACCCTTTTCCATCGTCTTGCAGCCGGCAAAATGACCCACACGAGGACAGCCGAAAGGAAAAGGCCTACAGCCACTCCCGACCAAAGTCCGTTGCCAACCCTGAGCAATATGAAGAAAAGGTGCGTATGGAAATGACAGAAACTGTTGATCACCGAAGAGAAGGCCAACGTCCCTGTCAGCCGGAATACCTCCCGGTACCGTTCCCAGATCCCCATCCTGGCCGTTACGTACCAGAGAATCAGGCTGGGGTAGCCGGCCATGAACTCCTTTGTCCTGGGACGCGCCACCAGAAACTGTTCGAGGCTTTCACGGAAGGCTTTCTCCCATCCCGGAACGAATGAGACGTTGCCGCTTCTCAGCAGGACCAGCCCCGCCATGCCGAAAAGCACGGAAAAAAGCAGGATCTCACCCCAGATCGGGGGACGCGAGAGGACCTGCTCCAGCGATTCGGGGTGCACCCTGCGCCGAAGATCATGAAGCAGGACAATCACCGGCGGGAGCAAAAGCGAGATCTTGACTCCCGAGAAGGTCGACATTCTGAGCATGTACCAGGTGTTGCCGAAAAAAGCGGCAATTGCAAGGCCCGTCACAAGGGCGACGGAAAGACCTGCCAGAAGCCTCCCGGCAGGTCTTTCCGTCCCGTCGAGAGCGGTCAGCGTCGCCTCGGCCGCTCCCAGCGAAGCGGCCAGTGCACCGAATATCCTTGCCGCAAGAGAAACTTTCATGATAACCGGCGCGAGTACAACTGAAAGAAATACAGTCGCTGCAGCAATCAACCACAGGCTTTTCCCCTGGGGTATGTTTTCCTCATCAAGAAACCTGCCGCCTGTTTTCAGCAACAGGATAAAAACCAGAAGCGACAAGGCAAAAGCAGCCGGAGACCCCGTTTTGACAAGCGGATAGGTCGAAGGCCAGCCGTTTTCAAGTCCCAGACCTTCTATCCTGCCGGTAATTGTCCGGCATTCCGTTTCCATCTGCTCCAGTCGTTTTCCCGAAAACAACGAAGACGGCCGGATGTAAAGAATCCGCACAGATCGCTCCCTGGCCGCCCTGACGAAACGGTCGACCAGTTCGTTCCGGCTTATCTTGCGAACCGCTATCTCTTCATCAAGGACGCTGTGAAGGGGAAGCACCCCTGGGAACATGGCCTTTTCCAGGTTCGGGGCCCCTATCTGGCCGGAAAATTCGACTTTTGCAACGGGGATGTCCCTGCTTTTCAAAACCTCCACGAGGGGCTTTATGTCTGGATATCCGGGCACCACGATCCCCCGGGGTATCACCGCGTTCACGGAATCATGGCGTTTCAGGAGCCACGAAAGCACAGCGGCCACGTTTTCACCGGCAACGCCGGGTGAGGGCGAAGGCCGATACACGATACGCATTCCGGCTTCAGAGGCGAGATCCAGTCCACGAAAATCGGGAAGCAGCCCCATCTCGAGAATGGCGCCGTAACTGACCGGCAGTATGACATGCAGGATGTCACCCGATTTTTGGACCTCAGCCAGGGGGAATTTCGTCGTAACGTAATCCAGGATATCCGCCGTCAGCGGGTTGTCAGAATGAATGCCGAGAACGGCCTGATCAGGCGTTTCGCTCCGGTTCCCGAAGAAACCGGCCGCAGGTCCCGTCTCGACGGGCAGGGCGCCGGTCGAAAGTTCCTCGCCCTTCAACTCATGCACGGCAAGAGCCGTCAAGCCCGCGCTGCTCAAAGTTTTTACAGCGTTCAGGAAAGTGACGCCTGATTCTTCGGCTATCGCTTCGACATCCTCGATATCAGCAACAAGGGCTGTTTCTGTATTCTCCGACTCCAGGCCCCAGCGGGTCGCTATACCCGGAATCGAAGCGATCAAAACAAGCAGGAGAAGGAAAGCGAAAAACCTTTTCCAGTCTTTCATATCCCCATCCTCCACTGTTCCGCGAGGGGAACGTCAAGATGTTCAAGCAATCTGCTCATGAGGGGCAAGGGAAGTCCGACGACATTGAAATAGCAGCCCCGGATGCTTTTCACGAGCAGGGACCCCCGCTCCTGAATGCCGTAGGCTCCGGCCTTGTCGAAACTGTCGTTGCACTCGAGGTATGCCTCGATCGAGTCACGGCCAAGGTTTCTGAATTCCACCAGCGTCCGTTCATATCCCGAGGCCCGTCTTTGCCCCCGAAGGGCTGCGACGCCTGTAAGCACCTCGTGCGTCTTCCCGTTGAGCATGGAGAGAATCTCCAAAGCCTCCTCCCTGTCGGAAGGTTTCCCGAGCACAAGACCGTTCAGGCGGACAATGGTGTCAGCGGCGATCACCAGGCTGTCGGGATGCCGTCGGGCCACCACGAGAGCCTTTTTTTCGGCAAGGCGGACAACGGCTTCCTCTGCCCGCTCTGCCGGATACATGCTTTCATCGATATCGGGCACATCCGTCTCGAAGGACCATCCGAGAGCCTTGAGCAAGGCTTTTCTCCTGGGTGATCCCGAAGCAAGCACCACCGACGGCCGCGCCCCGGGAATGGCTCTCATCTCAGGACCCATACCGCAAGAGCCGCCCCGACAAGTGTCCCTGCATTGATCGTCACGGAAAAGGCCAGCCTGATCTTTAAAAAGACCAGGTCCAGGCTCCCCGTATCGAACCCGGCATCCACAATGTCCCTGAAAAAACGTTCCGTAGCGTCAAAACCCTGCAGGTACAGGCCCGCAACGCTGCCCAGCACCACCAGGGCAAAGGCGATCCACCATTTTTTCCCAGAAGCCCGCGACATCTTTTTTTACCCTCCGTTCCAGGACCCGAGGATGGCCAGCGTACCCGCAACAGCGCAATACACCGAAAACCACCGCCATTTTTTTGCCAGCACAACCTTTTTCAGTATCCACAAGGATACCAGTCCCGAAAAAAATGACAGCAAAAACCCCGCTATCCAGGCCTGGGGCAGTTGACCGACAAAACCTCCGAGACCGCCGAACTCTAAAAGCTGGAGCACCGTCGCCCCCCCAATGGCCGGAAGGGACATGAAAAATGAGAACCTGAAGGCTTCTTCAGGTTCAAGTCCTGTACGTTGTCCGGCGATAATGGTTACGCCCGATCGGGAAATTCCCGGTACCACGGCAAGCCCCTGGACAAATCCGACGAGAAGTCCCCTTGACAGGGAAATCCGCTCTCTCCCTGCTTTCAGGGTGCTCCCGTACCACAAGACGGCTGCCGTCACAAAAAGGGCGTCGCCGACGCACGCCGACGAGGCAAAAAGCCTTTCCACACCGTTTTTCAGCAAAAGGGCAACCACCACGGTAGCTGCGTTGCCGGCTATAACAGCCCAGCCGAGAACCCACCCGTGGGTCTGCCTGAACCTTTTTTTGACGAAACCCGAAAACCACTCGCTGCAGGCGTCCATGATCTCTCTGAAGAAAAAAAGGATCGTCGCTGCCATGGTCGCCAAATGAAGGAGCACGTCGTAGGCAAGTGGCGGTTCCGCCATGCCCGCGTATTGCTGGAAGAGAACGAGGTGTCCCGAACTGCTGATCGGAAGAAATTCCGTCAGGCCCTGAATGAACCCTGAAACGAGAGCCATTGTCGCCTGCGTCATTTCACCTTCTCCATCCGGGTTTTTATGATGTCTTTCATGATCAGGGCGATATTGTTGGCATGATCTCCGATCCGTTCGAGATTGCTCAGGATGTCGATGAAGACGACTCCTGCCCCCGGCTGGCAGACGCCTTCGTTCAGCCTGTCGATGTGCCGCATCCGCAGCTCGCGCTCGAGACTGTCGATTTCGTCCTCCAGGGCCAGCACGGCGTTTACATTGTCGATGTCGCCCTTGTCGAGGGCCCCGACGGCCAGGTCCACCGCTTCGGTGGCCTTGTTGATCATCACGTTGAATTCTTCCATGGCCAGTTCGGAAAAGACCAGGTGATGATCAAGCTTGTATTCGAAGAGTTCTATAAGGTTTTCGGCGTGGTCACCGACACGTTCGAGGTCTCCGACACCGTTCACATAAAATGAGAGTGAGGAAGACTGAATCGGCGGCAGGCTCTCCTGCATGAGTTCCGTAGCAAAGGATGTGATTTCCCGGGTCAGCTCGTTGACGGTCCTTTCCGTCTGAAGCACCTGGGCTATCATCTTCCGGTCGCTGCTCACGAAAGCGGACTTGACGTCTTGCATCATGTCCCTGGCAAGATACCCCAGCCGGACGAGTTCCTGCCTTACCGCATCGACAGCCGCCGTGGGAGAGGCCGAAATGAGGTTCCTGTCCAGGTATCGCGGTCCCATGTCGAACACCTCGCCCTTGTCGGGAACGGCCCACCGGACGAAACGCTCGAAAGCCCCCGTAAAGGGAAGGAACATGAGCGTGTTCAGCACATTGAAGATCGTGTGGGCGTTGGCCAGCTGGCGGGCGATGTCATGGGAAGTCATGAGGACGATCCTGTAGAAAACGGGGAAAATCGCCATAAAGACAATGACGCCGATAACCTTGAAAAAAACATGGGCGAAGGCCGCCTGCTTTGCGGAACGGTTCAGTCCGAGCGAGGCCAGCACAGCGGTGATGGTGGTTCCGATGTTGTCACCGAAGAGTATGGGAATCGCGGCTTCAAGGGGGAGCAGCCCCTGGGAGGCCATGGCCATGGTCAAACCGACGGTGGCGGAACTCGATTGCACCAGAATCGTCAGGCCGGTTCCGGCGAGCACCCCAAGTATCGGATGATGGCTGAAAGCAAGGAAGATATCCTGCCTGTCCCTCAGAAAATACATGGCCTGCTCCATGGTTTGCATCCCGATAAAGAGCAGGCCGAAACCGACGATGCAATTCCCGATATATTTCTGCCGTTTCGTTCTCCCGAATACGGCAAAGATCATTCCGATTCCGATTATGGGCAACGCAAAGGCCTTGATCTTGAAGGCGATGATCTGTGCCGTAATGGTCGTCCCGATGGCGGCACCCATCATTACCCCGATGGACTGCTTCAGCGTCATGAGCCCGGCGTGGACGAAACTCGAGGCCATGACCGTGGTTGCACTGCTGCTTTGTATCAGCATCGTCACCACGGTCCCGACAAGAACTCCCTTTACGGGCGTACTCGTCAGTGCCGAAATAAGGCGGCGCATCCTGTCCCCCGCAAGGTCCTGCAAGGATTCCCCCATCAGCTTGATGCCGAAAAGAAAAAGCCCGATTCCGCCGAGAAGGTTGAAGACCAGACCAATCGACACGTCCTTTCTCCTCCAGACCATGATCATTCCGTCGGACAGGTTACTACACAAAAGCACCCCTGGCCACTGTATTTCCATGCCTGATCCGCCGGTACGCGTTCCGGTGCCCCGACAGAATTATTCGTTCCCGTCGCGAATCCCGTCCAGAATAGTAACCATGGGTACAATGACCGGGTAGGACCGCCCCTTGACGCCGTGACGCCGCAACGCATCCTTGACGCGGTTGGTGATAAGCGATTCGAGCTGCTCCATGTCCTTTCCCTTCGAGGTCAGCCATTTGCCTACGGCATCTTTCACTGTTTTGCCCAGTTCGTTTCTGAGACCGGTTGCATCTTTCATGTGGATGAAACCAACGCTTTCCACCTGAGGCTCCCCGAGCACCTTCCACTTCCCGTCAAGCACAACTGAAACGGTGAGGATTCCGTCTTCCGAGAGGTCCCTTCGTTCCTTCAGCAGGCTTCCCTGCATCTCTCCAAGGGCCATTCCGTCCACAAGGCGTCCTCCGGCGGGGACGGCATTCCGTTTCGCCTGGGCGGAACTTTCCGTCAGGCGCAACATGTCGCCGTTCTGCATGACAAAAATGTTTCGTTGCGGCAAACCCATTTCCCGCGCAAGCTGGCCGTGACGGACAAGGTGCCTGTATTCGCCGTGAAGGGGAACAAAGTATTTCGGTCGAACCATGCTGAACATCATTTTGAGTTCTTCCAGGGCGGCGTGACCCGAAACATGCACATTCTTGTCCTTGTCGTAGATAACCTCGCAACCGCACGAAAAGAGCCTGTTGATGGTCCGGCTGACAAGTTTTTCGTTCCCGGGAACGGGGGTCGCGAATACGGCCACCACATCCTTCGGCCCAAGGGTAATATGACGGTGTTCACCCTTGCTCATGAGAACGAGTCCCGAAAAGGGTTCTCCCTGGCTTCCTGTGGTCAGGACCACGATCTTGCTTTCAGGGACACCGGAAATCTCGTCAAAAGAAAGGAAGAGATCATCGTCAGCTTTGATGTATCCGAGATCCCGTGCGAGTTCAACGTTTTGAATCATGCTTCGGCCCATGAGAACGACCTTCCTGTTAAATTTCGCAGCCGAGTCGATGATCAGCTGGGCCCTGTGAAGATTGCTCGCAAAAGCGGATATGATGATGCGCTTGCTTTTGTAGGTCCTGAAAAGGTTTTCCAGGGTGCCGCCCAGAAGCCTTTCCGAGGGTGTGAAGCCGTTTCTTTCCACGTTCGTGGAATCAGACAGCAGGAGAAGGACGCCCCTTCTCCCGAATTCGGCGAAGGCCGAGTAATCAGTGATCCTGCCATCCACTGGAGTGGGGTCGAGCTTGAAATCCCCAGTGTGGACAATGGTCCCGATGGGCGTCTCTATGGCTAGGCCTATGCCGTCGGGGATCGAGTGGCATACCGATATGCAGTGCAGCCTGAAGCAGCCGAGCGAAAACGATTCCCCTGCAGCGACCTCGTTCTTCTCCAGAGAATAATCCGGAGCTGAATCACGGAATTTCGCCTCCACCATTCCGAGGGTCAGCTTCGTCCCGTAAATCGGCACATCAAGATCCGGCAGGATAAGGGGCAACCCCCCTATATGATCCTCGTGCCCGTGAGTCAACACAAGCCCGCGGACCTTTTCTTTCCGTTCCAGGAGATAGGTCACGTCGGGGATGACAAAGTCTATTCCCAGCATCTCTTCCTCGGGAAACATCAGCCCGCAGTCTACCACAATGATATCGTTGCCATACTCGATGGCCATCATGTTCTTGCCGATCTGACCCAGCCCGCCGAGGGGGATGAACCTGAGTTCGCCGTCTTTGGGTCCTTTGATACTGCGACGACTCCTTGATTTTGTTCTTGCCATTGATGCACCTCCAGAAAATCATCCTAACATGACTCACCAGTCTGCTGGGCGAGCCACGCAACAATCAGGGGTGGCGTGCCACCACCCCCGCTTCTTTTCGCGGACCCGGCATTCACACGGTCCTAGTCTGAAAAGTCCCCGCCCGGTGCCCGGGTCTTGCGCCTTGGAGCCTTTTCAGGGATGAAATCCGTCCGCGGTCCGCGAAGGCTTCTTTCAGGAGCGGCGTTGTGGTCCTGCCGCTTCGCCATCGCTTCCATGACCGCTTCCGCCGTCCCCTCACCGTGGAAGGCTCTGATATAGCGTTCGGCCCACTCGGCGGTCTCCTCTACGATCGCTTCCCGTCGCTTCTCAGTCAGCGACAGTATCATTTCGTGAAAGGGCTTGTTGGCTTTCTTGTAGCTGCCATCCTTTCGGGAGTACCCCTGTTCGTCAGCCCACTCGACGATCTTCCGCCAGAGATTTTCCGGTACACCCCGTTTCGGGTCCTTCATGTAGGCGCCGGCTTTCGTAAGGGCGTTTCCCGTTTGCGGGTCCATTTCAAGTCCAAAGACGATATTCTGCCACAGGGTCCCCACATTCCCCTTGTTGATGCCATATTCAGGGAAAAGGGAAACCTTGTCCAGCGGGGTCCCCGAAATGCCGTGCTGCGCGATGGTTACCCCGTAGGGGGCAACAGCTTCCGCTACCTCCGCCGTCCTGTCGAGATCGATTCCCTCGACCTCCCCGGCGGTCGTGTCATAGGTCCCGTGCTTGCTGCCGTTCGAAATGGCCAGGTAGTCGGGGAAAATACCCCAGGCGTTTAAGCCGCCTATGAAAAAGAGCGCCTCTTCCACTGTCGTGAGCTCACCCGGACCCTTGATCTCTCCGACTTCGGCCTCGAGGCCAAGGTAGGCCGGGATGTTCATGGCAACATCCCGTGTATAGCACAGGTTTTCCCAGTCGGGATTGTGCGACGCATCGACGGCGACGGAAGTCCAGCCCCGCTCGATGATCCCCCTGAGATGGGCGATGGACTTGAGAAGGTCATCCCGGGACTTGATGCCATAATGGTCAACGTGCAGGCCGAAAACCACTCCGTGCCCAAGTTCCGCAGAGTATTTCACCGCGTAATCGGGCACATTGTCAAAGGTGCAGCCGCAATAGGTGGACTCCGACTTGGCCAGTTCCAGGAGAACGGCGGCATCAAGCTTTTTGGCGGCTTTCAGGATCCCCTTGATCGTCAGGGGGTTTCGCGCATTCGCCGCCAGCACGATGGAGCGGGTGTTTCTCGCCGCTTCGGTGATGTCCCGCCCGCTTACGATGGCAACAGGTTCTGTTTCATAGACAGCCTGGACATTCAGGGGCCGCTTCGAAAGAAGTTCCCTGTATGCTCCGGATTCGACATGCATGCGAAGCACCTCCCGGGTGGCAATTGAAGGAAAAAGCCGTTTGTGACAATCCTGGCGCTTTCATTGTATAACAAGCACTGGATTTCAAAAGTGACAGTCTTTTCTAATTGAGGTTTGAGTCTGAACGAAGCCTTTGAGCCTGACCTCACCCGGTGGTCCTGGTCTTCCTG
>JBNGCT010000004.1:0-47030 GCA_049974965.1 Thermovirgaceae bacterium | reverse complement strand
GGCGGGATGGGCGGAGCCTCCATGTACGATGTGGTGCGTGTGGGGAAGATCGGTCTAGTAGGGGAAGTCATCGAGCTCAAGGGCGATTCGGCTTCGATACAGGTTTATGAAGAAACTTCCGGGCTCCTTCCCGGTGAACCGGTCGCCGGAACCGGCGCTCCCTTGAGCGTTGAGCTTGGTCCCGGCCTGATCGAACAGTTTTTTGACGGAGTCCAGCGGCCTTTGAACCTTATTGAAAAAGCGGCCGACAGTCCTTTTATCTCGCGCGGGATTGATGTCCCCGCCCTGGACAGAAAAAAGAAATGGACCTTCGAACCAAAGGCCCAAGAGGGAGCAGAAGTCTCTGAGGGTGATGTCCTCGGAACGGTCCAGGAAACCGTTCTCGTTGAACACCGGATCATGGTTCCACCAGGCGTCAGGGGAACGGTAAAGGAAATCCGGTCCGGAGATTTTACCGTCGAAGAGACCGTTGCGGTGATCGAGAACGGCGAGAACAAGCACAAAGTGAACATGATCCAGAAATGGCCGGTAAGGATGCCGCGACCTGTTGCAAAAAGGCTTCCTCCAAATGTTCCGTTGACAACGGGGCAAAGGGTGGTGGATACCTTTTTCCCGATGACGCGTGGTGGAGCGGCGTGCGTTCCAGGTCCTTTCGGGTCGGGGAAAACGGTCATCCAGCATCAGCTGGCCAAGTGGGCGGATGCTGAAATCGTTGTGTACGTCGGGTGCGGCGAGCGGGGGAATGAAATGACCGACGTGCTCCTGGAATTCCCCGAACTTGAAGACCCCCGTTCAGGGCATCCCCTCATGAAACGGACCGTGCTGATCGCCAACACGTCGAACATGCCTGTTGCAGCAAGGGAAGCAAGCATTTACACGGGCATTACCATGGCGGAATACTACCGCGACATGGGGTATTCCGTCGCCCTGATGGCTGATTCCACAAGCCGCTGGGCCGAAGCCTTGCGTGAGATATCGGGGCGTCTTGAAGAAATGCCCGGCGAGGAAGGGTATCCGGCATATCTCGGAACGCGTCTTGCCTCTTTCTATGAACGGGCCGGAAGAGCAATCTGCCTTGGAAGCGGCGAACGAGAAGGATCGGTCAGTGCCATCGGTGCCGTGTCACCGCCCGGCGGGGACCTTTCGGAGCCGGTCAGCCAGAACACGCTCCGAGTGACCAAGGTTTTCTGGGGTCTCGACGCCAACCTCGCCTATCAGCGACACTTCCCGGCGATAAACTGGCTCCAGAGTTATTCCCTCTACACTGCCAACCTTGACGAGTTCTGGGACAACAAGTACGACGGCGAGTGGAGCATCATGCGTACCCGTGCAATGGGTATTCTTGAAGAGGAAGACCGCCTCCGCGAGATCGTGCGGCTCGTCGGTATCGACGCTCTTTCAAAGGAAGAACGGATGATTCTCGAGACGGCCAAATCGATCAGGGAGGACTTTCTTCACCAGAATGCGTTCCACGAAATAGACACATTCGCCTCCATGGACAAGCAGACGAAGATGCTGCGCACGATCATGGCCTTTCATGACCTTTGCATGGACGCACTCAAGCGGGGCGCCATGCTCAACGACATCCTGGGGCTTGAAGTTCGCGAAAAGATAGCCCGTATGCGGTACTTGAGCGAAGATGATATTGAAAGCATCGACGAGCTTGAGCCGGAGATGAAACAACAGGTAAACAAACTTCTGCCGGAGGGGAGCATCGGCGATGTTGCCTAAAGAGTACAGAACCATTTCCGACTTGTCTGGTCCGCTGGTTGTCGTCGAGAAAGTCGAAGACGTCATGTACGACGAACTCGTGGAAATTGAGCTTCCAGACGGCGAAAGGCGCCGAGGACGGGTTCTCGAAATCTCCACGGACAGGGCTCTCGTCCAGATATTTGAGGGAACCTCCGGAATCGACGTCAGCGCGACAAAAGTCCGCTTCACGGGCAAGGTACTGAGGCTTCCCGTCAGCAAGGAGATTCTTGGACGCGTCTTCAACGGGAGAGGAGATCCCATCGACGGTGGAACCCCCATAATTCCCGATGAGATGCTCGATATCAACGGATTCCCGATCAACCCCTACTCCAGGGACTATCCTTCGGAATTCATCCAGACGGGTATTTCTACGATCGACGGGATGAATCCGATGGTCAGGGGACAGAAGCTGCCGATTTTTTCCGGCAGCGGAATGCCTCATAACCGGATTGCCGCCCAGGTGGCGAGGCAGGCGACGGTACTCGGGGGACATGAGGATTTCGCCGTCGTATTCGCCGCCATGGGAATTACCTTCGAAGAGGCATCCTTCTTTATGGACGACTTCAGGAAAACCGGAGCCATAGAAAGAACGGTCATGTTCGTCAACCTTGCCGACGACCCCGCCATTGAACGGATCACCACACCAAGGCTTGCGCTGACCTGTGCCGAGTACCTGGCTTTCGAACACGGCTACCAGGTTCTCGTCATCCTGACGGACCTCACGAACTACTGCGAAGCCCTTCGTGAAATTTCGGCCGCCAGAAAGGAAGTCCCGGGACGTCGGGGGTATCCCGGCTACCTGTACACAGATCTTGCGACCATGTATGAACGTGCGGGTCGTCTCAAGGGGAAGAAGGGCTCTATCACACAGTTTCCAATCTTGACCATGCCTGAAGACGACAAGACACACCCGATTCCCGACCTGACTGGATACATCACCGAAGGCCAGATCATTCTCAGCAGGACTCTTCACAGGAAGGGTATTTATCCGCCGGTGGACGTTCTCCCGTCCTTGTCCCGACTCAAGGACAAGGGAATCGGGAAAGGGAAAACCCGAGAGGATCACGCCGACCTTATGAACCAGCTCTTTGCCGCCTATGCCAGGGGAAAGGAAGCCAAGGAGCTCGCAACGATCCTCGGCGAAAGTGCCTTGACGGAGGAAGACAAGGCCTTCGCCAGATTCTCCGATGAGTTCGAAGATGCCTATGTCCGCCAAGGCGAATACGAGAACCGTTCTATTGAAGATACCCTCGAAAAAGGGTGGGATCTCCTGAAGGGCATCCCCCTGACGGAGCTCAAGCGTGTCCGGGACGAGTACATCGAAAAATACCTCAAGCCCCGCATGTCGGAAGACGACCGGGAGGAAACGGAAGAAGCTGAAGCGGCGAAGCAACAGCAGAATTCCTGAAACCCCCGTACCGGAGCGGTATCGAGTTCTGAAGCCCAGGGAGGGTATTCATGGCAAAAAAAATGAATGTGAACCCCAACAGAATGGAGCTGAACCGGCTCAAGAAGCGCCATGCCGTCGCAAAGCGCGGGCACAAGCTCCTGAAGGACAAACAGGACGCCTTGATCAAGGCATTTCTCTCACGGGCCAAAGCCGTCAGGAAAGAAAGAGAAGAGATCGAGGCCGAACTGGCGGAATGCTATAAAAGCTTTCTTCTCGCCAGGGCCCAGACGCTTCCGGCAATGCTCGAGCAGGCGCTCATGATCAGCGGGACATCGATGAAGCTGGATGTTTCCTACAAAAACGTCATGAGTGTCATGGTTCCCGAGTATGCCGTAACCCAGGAAGGCCGCGCGCTGAACTACGGGCTGGCGAATTCTCCGGCCAGCCTCGACGTGGCACTTGAGCGCTTCTCACATCTCATTCCAAGGCTTATTTCCCTTTCAGCCCAAGAAAAGGGGCTTCGGCTGATGGCCGTGGAAATCGAGCGCACACGGCGCCGCGTCAACGCCCTTGAACACGTCCTGATTCCATCCTTCAAGGAAACCATCAGGTACATTACAATGAAACTGGACGAACAGGAACGTGCAAATCTCAGCAGGTTGATGAGGATCAAGGAAATCGTGAGATCCCACTGACCTGCCGGAAAACAACAGGCACCCCACGGGGAAAGTCCGGTGTGAATGCGGGCTGCATGCGGAAACATATCGTGTGCAGCCTTTTTATTGCCGGATCATCAGGCCATGTACCTCCCTGTTGCCTCACGTACGTGCTATAATTCCCATCCGGAAGAGAGTATCCTGCGCGACCGCTGTTTCAACAGGAAACAGAGGAAAGTCCGGGCTCCACAGGGCACGGCGCTGGAGAAACTCCAGTGGGTGCGAACCCAAGGAAAGTGCCACAGAAACAAACCGCCCGGCACTCACTTGTCGTCTGGAATCCCGAACCGTCGCTCCGGATTTGCTGCAGGGCAAAGGAGCGGAATGGACAGATTCCATTCGATCGGTGAGTGCCGGGCAAGGGTGAAAAGGTGAGGTAAGAGCTCACCAGCCGCTGGGTGACCAGCGGGCTCGGCAAACCCCGCCGGGAGCAAGACCGAATAGGAGGGGATGAGGTGGCCCGCCGACCCTCGGGTACGGTCGCTTGAGGCCGGGCGCAAGCCTGGTCCCAGAGAAATGGTCGCATGACACAGAACCCGGCTTAGAGGGTGCTCTCTTCCAGCCTCTCACAAAAAACCTTTCCACCAGTTCCCTTTATTGCTTCCACACTTTATCCACAAAAAGACATAAGGACTAATGGCCTAATAGATATTAAAATAAATAGGCCTATAGTCCCTTATATGTCGATTAAATGGTGATAGAGTGGAGCCAAGTGGCAGAATAGGGCATATAATGGGAGGAAAATCCCATGCTGGTGGGAACCTATGAGCACAAAATGGATGCAAAGGGTCGCGTCGTTTTGCCGTCCAGGTTTCGGGAAGAACTGGGCGAAGGCGCCATTGCGACGATAGGAATCGACCGCTGCGTTGCCATTTATTCTGCCCAAGACTGGGGCAATATCCTCGAGAAGCTGCAGAGGCTGCCTTTTTCAAAGGGAAAAACCCGTGATTTTACAAGATTGCTTCTTGCAATGGCCCATGAGATCCAGTTCGACTCTTCGGGCCGAGCCTTGATTCCACCTCATCTCAGAAATCATGGGGAGCTCTCCCAGGATCTCAGCGTCGTCGGCGTCGGAGACCACGTGGAACTCTGGAACAAGGAAACATGGAATTCCTACGTGGAAGATGTCCAGCGCGACCTTCCGGAGATCGCGGAGGAGGTCGAGGGGCTGTGATCCAGCACATTCCGGTTCTGGTCCATGAAGTCTGTGACGTTTTGTCCCATTCATACCGTCTCGAGAAAATCGTGGACGCGACCCTTGGTCTTGGTGGTTATTCCGAGGCGTTTCTCAAGCGATGGGAGGACGTTCGAATTTTGGGAATCGACAGGGACAAACAGGCTCTCATCGAAGCCGGTAAACGGCTTTCGGTCTATGCGCCGAGAATTCTTTTCAGACAGGGGAATTTCAGATACCTCGACCAAATCCTTGAAGAAGAAGGCTGGCAGGGTCCTGACGCCGTCGTTTTCGACCTTGGTGTTTCCAACCTTCAGCTTTCGATCCCCCAAAGAGGATTTTCTTTTGACCTCGACGGACCACTGGACATGCGAATGGGAAACGGTGCCAACGGCCTTTCATCTTCAGTCACGGCTGAGGAACTGGTAAACACCTGGTCCGTTGAAGATCTGGCGAAAATTTTCAGAACCTACGGTGAGGAAAGGTTCTCTCTGAAAATCGCTCGGGGAATCGTGAAACACCGCGAGAAAAACGGCCCCATCACCAGCACCCAGGAACTGGTCAGTGTCATCCGCCGGACGATCCCTGCGCCGGTACAACGCAAAATGGGGAGAAATCCCGCAAGGAAAGTGTTCCAGGCGCTGCGTATCGCCGTAAACGATGAACTCCAGGCTCTTGAAGAAGCAATCAATAACTGCAGGAAAACGTCAAGACCCGGAATGGTCACTGTTTTCGTCAGCTACCATTCCCTGGAAGATCGCATTGTGAAACACAGTCTTCGCGACTGGTACGCCGCAGGTTTGGGCAGTTTGATTCATCGTGGGGGCGTCAAACCCACCGAAGATGAAATCGCTGCGAACAGAAAGGCCCGCAGCGCTCGGCTTCGGGCCTTTCTGTTCACAACACCGCAAAACGCGAGGTGAGAGGCATGCCGGCTGAAATGACACTTCAAACAATCCAGCACCGCAGACGGGAAACAGCGAAGACGAGCGTCCCCATTTGCCTTGGTGCCTGTATAATACTGACAGTACTGTTGACTGGTCTCGTAGGGTTGAGACTGTATTCCCTTTCGCTCGAATACCGGCTGGCCCACCTGCAACAGCAAATCGTCTCGCGGGAGGATGTACAGGACAGGCTCCGGCAGGAACTTGCACGTCTGGTAAGCCCGTCACGTGTCTTCGCCAGAGCGACGAATGATCTCGGTATGGCAGGCAGTCCCCGGGTCGCTGTAGTCCGCGTCAGGACGGGGAGTGAACCCATGCTTGCCCGGGCGAAAGAGGCCAATGATGAAAATACGCCTGCAGACAGGGGAGGATCCATGCTCAAGGGGATCATGAACCTTTTGACCCGAAAAGCCTCAGCGCGGCAATAGGCTCAAAAACTCCCCCGAGAGGACTTGCGATGCATCATGCGACGATTCCCTGGACTGTACTGGATTTTTTTGCTTCTGTGCTTTCTCGTCTTCTTTTACCGCTTGTACAACCTGCATTTTCAGCCCGACCCGAGAGCCGTCTCGCAGGCGAAAACACAATATTGGGCACATATAACCCTCAGCACGACGAGAGGTGTCATCGAGGATACCAACGGGATCCCGCTTGCTCTTTCCTCGCCAGCAACGAGTTTTTTCATCGACCCGGCCATCTGGGATCCATCCAATGCAGGAGCCCTGAAACCTTACGTATCCGAACGCACGTATGAGAAACTCCTGACAGCGCTGCCCGGAAGATATTTTTCCGTGGCCCGAAAGCTTGGCGCAACCGAAACCGAAGACATCCTTCGACTTCACATCCCAGGGCTCTTTCACGTCAGGGAAACACGCCGGACCTATCCCCAGGGGCGGACCCTTTCACATGTTCTCGGGTTCTGTGACATAGACGACAACGGGTTGGCGGGACTCGAGCTTTTCTGGGATCACCTGCTTTATTCACCCCCCCAGAGCCGGGTATTCGCCAAAGACGCCGGCGGGGAGATCGTCGAGTTCTCGCCCGGTGAAAACCTTGATTCGACAACGCAAACAGGTATGCTTCGACTTACCATCGATTCCCGTTTCCAGCACATCGTCGAAAAATACATGGCACAAGCCGTAACCGGAAACAAGGCGGAATGGGGTGCAGCAGTCATGGTTTCCCCCGAAAGCGGTGAAGTGCAGGCGATGTGCAGCATTCCAGATTTCAATCCGAACATACGGGAAACCCTCGCCTCCCGGGATGCACTTTTGAACAATGCCATCGGAAGAGTCTATGAACCCGGGTCGACATTAAAACCGGTCATTGCGGGAATCGCCCTGTCAAACGCAATCACCGGCTCCAGTGAACGTTTCGAGTGCCGGGGGAAAATCAGGATAGCCGACGTGGTCATACACGACATCACCGCTCATGGCAAGCTCGTGTTTCCGGAACTTCTCATCAAATCCTGCAACGTCGGCATGGCGATCATCGGTGACAGGATGGATCCGCGCATGACCTATGGTTGTCTGAAACAGTGGGGGTTCGGTTCGGAAACCGGAATCGGCCTTCCCGGTGAGGAAAGCGGGCTTTTGAACACACCGGACCGTTGGCGCGGGTCCGTGCCTGCGAACATTGCAATAGGCCAGGGGCTCGGGGTCACTCCACTACAAATGGCCATGGCTTTATCCGCCGTGGTTAACGGTGGACGCCTTCTCAAACCTTACATTGTGCAGGAAGCCCTGTCTCCGGAGGGCAAACCGGTTTACAGGGGAAAGCCTGAAACCCTTTTTACGGTATTGTCGGGCGACACCTCCGACTACCTCAAGGGAGTGCTCGAAAAGGTCGTTTCCGAAGGAACCGGACGTACGGTATTCATGGGCACGCCCCGGATAGGCGGCAAGACGGGCACCGCTCAGGTCGCAAAGGGTGGGGTATACCTTGAAAATACCTACGTTTCTTCGTTCGCGGGTTTCTGGCCTGTGGAGAAGCCCAGACACCTCTTGTTCGTTGCAATCGGGCATCCCAGGGGTGGAGAATACCTGGGGGGAAGGGTCGCCGCACCTGTGTTTAGGAAGATCGTCGAAGATGTGTTAAAAATAACCTCGTGAGAAAAAAAGGCCTGTTCGGACAAGCTGGTTGTGCGTCAGCCATGAAGTATGGCCGAACGATGACATGGAGGAAGCCTTTGAGATGAAACTGGTTCAAGTCATCTCCCGACTCGGGAAAGTACCTGATGAAGTGACGCTTGTTCCTCCAGGGGGAGTCGAAGCTGAAGAATGCCTCGAACTCGATGTACATGACTGCACCCACGATACACGGAAAATCGCGGGACAAAGCCTTTTTGCGTGTGTTCCGGGAAACCGTTTTGACGGACATGACTTCGCTGCGGAAGCCGTCAAAAAGGGCGCCGTCGCCCTTTTGTGCGAAAGAGAGCTCCCTGATCCGGGAGTCCCCCAGATCCTCGTTAAAAAGGTAAGACCAGCCCTCGGCGGGCTTGCGGCTTCAATACACGGAACCCCTTCTGATTCAATGGTGATGGTCGCCGTCACCGGGACAAACGGAAAGACGACGACGGCCCATATGATCCGCGGCATACTCGAGGAAAACGGACAGAAGACAGGAATGATCGGCACCATCGTCTACGACACCGGCGACGGCCCCCGGGAAGCGGACAGGACAACACCGGAATCTACGGATATCCAGAGAATGCTTGCCGCCATGGTCAAAAACGGCTGCCGGGCCTGCGTCATGGAAGCCTCTTCACATGGCCTCGTTCTCGGGCGTTTGTCAGGGTGCCGTTTCGATGCGGCGATATTCACCAACCTGACCGAAGAACACCTTGATTTTCATGGAAACATGGAGCAGTACCTTTCGGCGAAATCCCTTCTCTTTTCTGATCATGCAAAAGATGCGGAATCCATCGCCGCGATCAACGCCGACGACCCTTACGGAGCGCGCGTCGCCGAGGCCGCGGCGGGAAGGACCGTATTTTACGGACTTGAAAACCCTCATACAGGAAACGGCATAGACGTGAAAGGCTCCATTGCCTCCATGGACCTGTCAGGGTCGACGATGGGAATCAGCTTCCCGAAGGCGAAGGAAAATTCTCAACTCAGCCTGAGGATCCCGCTGATCGGCCGCTATAATCTCTATAACGCACTCGCATCAGCCACTTTTGCGCTCGCTTCCGGGATTGATCCCGAAACAGTCAGGAAAGGGCTTTCGTCCATGAAAACCGTTCCTGGCCGGCTTGAAAGGTGGCAATTCGGCAGGGGGCCTTCAGCCATTGTCGATTATGCCCATACTCCCGACGCCTTGCTGAATGTCCTGAACGCTGTCAGGGAAATTTCAAGGGGAAGGATTTGGCTCGTCTTCGGCCTCGGAGGGGAGCGTTATGAGGCAAACCGGCCTGTTATGGGGAAAATAGCGGCACAAGGCGCCGATGAGCTGGTGATCACCATGGATAATCCCAGGGGAGAAAATCCCCTCGAAATTGCTGAAGCCATAAAATCAGGAGCCATCATGGGCGGCTGCCGTTATCCCAGGATTGTGATCAACCGCAAGGAAGCCGTTTTTTACGCTCTGGACAAAGCTGACCCGGAAGACATCGTCCTTGTTACAGGAAAGGGACCCGAACGACACATCATCATCGGCGAACGCCGCATCCCTTACAATGATGCGGAAACGATCGAAGAATGGGCCCGCCTAAGGGGGAAAGGCCTGTGCTGAATTCCAGGTACATGACCCTTTCGGAGGCGGCTGGGATCACGGGCGGCAGGCTTTTGGGAAAGGACAGGCCCATAGGCCCTGCACTCCGAACCGACAGCCGAAAGATAGAAACCGGAGACGGGTTTATTGCTTTGCCCGGCGAAAACACCGACGGACACGCCTTTATCGACGACGCGATCACCAAAGGTGCCTCCTATATCATTATGGAAGGTAAATTTACCGAAGAGCCTCCTTTCACATCCCTCGACGCGGTTTCCTTCCTCATTGTAGAGGACACCTCGGCCGCCCTCAGAAACATGGCGGCCCACGTGCTCCGGAGGAAATCCGCACTTCGTGAAGTCATAGCGGTGACAGGGACCGCAGGAAAAACCACAACCAGGGAATGCATTTTTGCAGTCCTGCGGAACGGATACAGGGTTCACGCGGCGAGGGAAAGTTACAACACCTGGATCGGATGCGCCTTGACAATCCTTGAAATGCCGCTTGAGACGGAGATCCTGATTCTTGAAATGGGAACCAATCACCCGGGTGAAATTCCGGAGATGACTGCCAGTTATCCTCCGACAATGGCCGTTATTACGGCCGTCGGACCCGGTCATCTGGAAGGCCTTTCCGATGTCACCGGTGTACTCGAGGAGAAAATGGGAATCACCGGTTCTCCGGGATTGACTCACCTGTTTTTCAACGGGGATGTAAAAATCCTCGAAAAGCGCGCCAGGTCGATAAAAAGCTCTGTCAATAGCGTCGCGGTAGGCTTCCGCAAGGGGACATACCTCCTGAAAGATCTCGGGTTTTCTTTCACGGAAGACACCATCAGGACGGACATGGAGATTGCCGTCACAGAGAAGACCCGTCGTTTCTCATCAGCCTTGTTCGGGCCCCAGCATGCCTACGCTTTCGCTTTCGCCGTTGCGATCGGAGATATTCTCGGCATCGAGAACGGGAAGATGCTGACGGCGCTTGAAAAGGTCAAACCCTTGCCCGGGCGAGGGGCCGTGAGACTATCCTCATCCGGAATCTGGTGCATCGATGAAACCTACAACGCCAACCCCCTCTCCATGGGACAGGCTCTCAAGAACCTTTCAGCACTGCCTCGGGCGGGGAAAAAACTTGCCGTTCTCGGAGGAATGAAAGAGCTTGGAGTCCATACTCACGAGTGGCATCACGAAATCCTCAAAGCCGCAAAGAACCTCGATCTTGACGGGATCCTCCTCCTGGGAGCGGAATGGACGGAAGCACTCACTCACGAAAAAGACTCCGGGAACTTCCGGCATTTACAAAACCTTTCCGCGGTTTCGGCAACGCTGGATGAAGTTCTCACAACCCGGGACATCGTGTTGCTGAAAGGCTCTCGCGTCTACGGGCTCGAGAGAGTGCTGATGGAAACCAGGTGCCTCCAATGATCAATATCAGCCAGTGGTTCATCTTCCCGGGCCTCGTCGTTTTTGCAGCAAGCCTCATCCTGCAGGGGGCATGGATCAGGTATTGCCGGTCGAAAGACCTGTCCCAGATCCTGAAAGTTTATGGACCTGCCCGGCACGTAAAGGAAAAAAGCGGAACTCCCTCAATGGGAGGATTGGTCTTTTTGGCCGTAGCGGTGCTTCTTGCTGCAATATGGGCCTTGACGGGAAAATACAGCATCGGCGGTCTTTTGCTGGTCTGGGGGTTTCCCCTGACCGCTGCGGCGATCGGCCTGCTTGATGATTCGCTGAAGCACGGCAGGCGCTCCAGTGAAGGTCTTTCTAGCCTCCAGAAGCTTGGCCTGCAGGTACTGCTTTCGATCCCGTGGGTTATCGCCTTTTCAAGAATACACGGCCTGATCCTGTGGCCCGGCTGGGACATCGGCGGCCCTGCTTCGTGGCCTCTTCTTTTGTTTCTTCTCGTCGGTGGAATGAACGCAGTGAACATTACTGACGGACTCGACGGGCTCGCAGCGGGCAGCTGCGCGCTTTCTTTCGCGGGAATGCTTTTTTGGCTCCGCCCGGTCGGGGCTTCGGGGGCGGCATGTGTTACGGCCCTCGCCCTTGCCGCCGGGTTTCTCTGGCATAACGCGCATCCGGCCCGGGTTTTCATGGGTGATGTGGGTTCCCATTTTCTCGGGGGACTCCTCATCACACTCTGTATTCTCTCCGAACAGGCACTGCTGGTAATTCCCTTCGGTTTCATCATGGGCATCGAGGCCTTTTCGGTCCTTATCCAGATCTTTGCGATACGATACCTCGGGAAAAAGGTCTTCAAAATGAGCCCCGTCCACCATCACTTCGAACTGGCGGGGTGGAGCGAGACGCAGGTTGTAACACGTTTCTGGCTCATTCATGCAGTCGGCATGACCACCATTTTGGGAAGTCTGTACCTTTTTTTCAAAACTTTCTGTTGAGGTGCGAAAGAGATGTTTTTTGACAGGAAGGTTTTGGCCGGAAAAAAAATGACAATCGTCGGCGCAGGCGTCAGCGGGAAAGCCCTGGTCGCTCTTGCAGCCGGTCTGGGTGCAAAAGTTTTCGTTACGGACAAGGGGCCGGTGAACGAAAAGACACGTTGCTTTTTCCAGCACCGCGGCATCGCCTTCGAGGAAAAAGGCCACACGCGCAAGGCTCTTGAATGTGACGCCCTGGTCCTGAGTTCCGGAGTTCCTCCTTCCGCAAAACCGGTCGTCGAGGCTGCAAGAAGATCAATCCCCGTGATCGGGGAACTTGATTTTGTGGCCGATCATCTGAAGGGGGGGATTATTGGTGTCACCGGCAGTAACGGGAAAACGACAACCACTGCCCTGACGGGACGCATCCTCGCTGACGGCGGTTTCAAAACGGCTGTCGCCGGCAACATCGGCAGCCCCCTGGCAGAATG
The DNA here is from genome assembly GCA_049974965.1 of Thermovirgaceae bacterium. Lineage (GTDB taxonomy): Bacteria > Synergistota > Synergistia > Synergistales > Thermovirgaceae > UBA1876. The sequence goes on along the minus strand of JBNGCT010000004.1, from coordinate 34,478 downwards.
TGCTTTCGGGGAACACGACTGGATCGTGGCGGAACTCAGCAGTTTTCAGCTTTATTGGGCACGAGACTTCAGAATAGACCTCGCCGTCTTGACGAACATTGCCCCCGACCACCTTGACTGGCACGGTTCTCTTGATGACTACGTAGCTGCAAAAATGAAGATCTTCACCCTCGCCCGCCGGGGAAGCCCCGGAATCTGCCAGGACGCTGATGCCGCAGGTGTGTTGAGGGTTTCGCGTCCCCGCGCACTCGAAATCCTTCCCCTGCGCAGGGACGACGGAAGCGGCACCGTTGGCGACACTGACGGGATTTTCCTTTCGGAAGGAAATTGCCGGCTCTATCGAAATGGGTGCCCGGTCTTCCTTTTTCCTTTCAAGGATGTTCCGCTTGTGGGTTCCCACAACATCGAAAACGCGGCGATGGCGGCGGCGACGGCAGCGATGGCCGGCGCGAAAAGCACCGGAATCGCGGAATCGATTGCCGCTTTCAAACCCCTTCCTCACAGGTGCGAAAAGGTTGCAACCATTCATGGCATCACCTATGTAAACGATTCGAAAGGGACGAACGTGGCGGCCGCATCGGCGGCCCTCGATTCGATACAGGGACCGATTGTCGTCATCCTGGGGGGCAAAGGCAAGGGGGAAGATTACGGCCCCCTTGCTGAAGCAGTCCTCCGAAATGCACGGGCGGCGGTCCTGATCGGGGAAGAAAAGGACCGAATCGCGTCCTCTTTGCTGGCACACGGATACAGGACCTTTTCCATGGCAACGACAATGGAAGACGCCGTCAAGGCAGCCGCGAAAATGGCCCCGCCGAATGCGACGGTACTCCTTTCGCCGGCCTGCACCAGCTGGGATATGTACGAAAATTACAGGGCACGGGGAGAACACTTCCAGCAAATCGTATGGAGCCTGGGTGGAGGATATTCATGAAGCAGCCGGGAAACAGCCAAAGCCCTGAAGCTTTCATCGAACAAAAGGATTTTTCCGGAAGCGGAGCGGGATCTGTTTTTGTCCTTTGGGCGATACCGCTCGTTTTGAGTGCCTTCGGCATCGTCATGATCACCTCTGTCACGACGAACCTTTCTGTTTCAAGGTGGGACACGCCCTTCGTCTACGGAATGAGGCAGATCAAATGGCTTCTTTTGGGTTTCACGGCAATGGTCGCCTGCTATTGTATTCCCCTGGGACTCTGGAAAAAACTTTCCGGCCTTGTATGGATCTTCGGCGTCACCCTGATGGTTTTGACCCTTGTCCCGGGTTTTTCCAACGCCGCGGGCGGATCCACCCGGTGGATTCACTTCGGGCCTGTCTCCCTTCAGGCGTCGGAAGTGCTCTTTCTCACCGTCATCATTCACGGAGCAAAGAAACTTCATACGTCGGACCTTTCGCCGCGTCACGCCTTTTTCCAGATCCTCCTGATCTTTTTTGTTTCTTCCTGGCCCTTCGCGTTTCAACCCGATTTCGGCGGCGCCATTCTCCTTTTCGCACTCCTCATGGGCCTCTATATAGAACGTTACGGCTGGAAGTATCCCCTGCTTTTCGGCAGCGCCGTGACGATAGCCTTTTTCCTGCCTCTGCTCGTCACGAGCGCCTATCGCATGGCGCGTATAAAGGCATTTCTCTATCCCTGGAAAGACCCGCTCGGAGACGGGTTTCAGATCATCCAGGGGTTCATCGCCTTCGCAAACGGCGGTTTCTGGGGGGTCGGCCTCGGGCAAGGCCTCCAGAAGCTGAAATACCTGCCCGCGGTTCATACCGATTTCATATTTGCAGCCATCGGCGAAGAGCTTGGTTTCGTCGGGACAGCTTCGATCCTTGCCATGTTTTTCCTTTGGTTTTTCACGTTGATGCTGACCTACAGGAAATTACGCGGAACCTTCGCAGGGACGGTTTTTTGGGGGGTGTCCCTTTCCATAGCCCTTGCTCTTTTTATCAATCTCGGCGGCGTCCTGAAACTCCTGCCGCTAACAGGGATTCCGCTGCCTTTTCTCAGCTACGGCGGAAGCGCCCTCGTCACTCTATGGGCGAGAATAGGCATTATCTTGAGGAGTGTCAGGGATGGAACATGTGAAAGCACACCATAAGAACGCTCCGGAAAGGAAATTAGTCATCGCCGCCGGAGGGACAGGAGGACACATCGTTCCTGCCGTTGCCTTCGTCCAGTGGGTCAGCCGGCATCATGACAAAACGAAAATCCGCTTCTATTGCGGTTCACGCCCTCTGGAAAAAGAAATTTTCCTCTCCCTGGAAATCGCCCCGAAAGTTCTGCCTATTGACGGCTCGCCTCTTTCAGGTACCATATTTCGCCGGGTTGTTCGTTCCGTCGGGCTCTTTGTCTCGACACTTGCCTGTCTGGTGGATTTTGTTTTCTGGAAACCCGACGCATGCCTTCTTTTTGGCGGCTATGCGTCTTTCCCGGCGCTTCTGGCGGCACGGATGCTGGGGATCCCGGTACACGTGCACGAACAGAACGCCGTGGCAGGGAAGGTCACCCGGCTCGCGGCGAATTGGGGGGCACAGGTTTTTTCCGGATGGCGAACATGTACGGGACTTGAGGCCGGGTCTTTCCGCCATACGGGAATCCCTACGAGGTTTTTCAGGCATTTGCCCCCGGAGGACGCATGGCTTAAACTCGACTGTAAAGGGAAACCGCCGGACGGCCCGAAGGTTCTCGTGCTCGGAGGATCACTTGCAAGCAGCGCGATCGGTGCTATCACGCGAAAACTGGCTGAATTGCCGCAATTGCGCAGCTGGGTTTTTCTTGTTCTTGGTCGTGAGCAGGAAACAAAAAGAGTGGCCAATGTCATTTTCGTTTCAAGAACGTGGGACATGAGTCCATTATATTCTCTTGCAGATTGTGCAATATCCAGGGGGGGAGCTTCGACACTCGCTGAACTGGCCTTGTTCGGAATCCCCTCGATTGTTGTGCCCTGGAAGGAAGCCGCAGACGATCACCAGAAAGAAAACGCGAAAGTCTTCGCCGAAACAGGTTACGGAGACACATGGGACGAAGAGGTCGACGACCTTGATACTCTGGCGGAACGCCTTCAAAAGCTGCCCGCCCTCCGGTCACGGAAATCGTCAGAGGAACTCAAGCAGCAACCATCGCGTGTCGGAGCAGCCATATGGAACGGGGTTTTCCCTGAAGGGAGATGTTGCCGTTGAATCAGCCGGCTTATGATTTTGAAGGATTCCGAAAGATACACCTGATGGGCATCGGGGGAGCGGGAATGAGCGGTCTTGCGCTCCTTTTGGGAGAAATGGGTTACGAAGTCAGTGGATGTGATGTTGCCCACAGTTATTACATAGAAAAGGTTAACAGCAAGGGGATCCAGTTCCGCATGGGACACAGTCGGGAACATATTGACGAATTCGGCCCTGATGCATTGGTCTGCAGCAGTGCCATCCCTTCCGGAAACGCGGAGATTCTCTATGCAAGAGAAACGGACATCCCTGTCTTCAAACGCGCCGAAGTTTTAAGCTGGCTTTTTAACCGGAGGATCGGAATCGGTATTTCCGGTACCCACGGAAAGACAACCACCGCCTCCATGATCGGCCTCATATTCGAACACGCGGGGCTTGAACCGACTGTCGCCATCGGCGGGGAGCTCTGCGATATCGGGGGAAACGCGAAACTGGGGAAAGGACAGCACATGATCGCGGAGCTAGACGAGAGCGACGGTTCCTTTGAGCTCTTCAATTCCCACATCGCCGTCGTGACGAACGCAGACTGGGATCATGTCGACTATTACCCCTCTCACCGGTCGGTTCTTGATGCCTACGGGCGTTTTCTTGACAACAGGTGCGTTGGCGGCAAGGCCATCGTCTGTGGTGAGGACAAGGGATTGTCAAACCTCCTCGAGAAGGGTATCAACGGAGACGTGATTACCTACGGATGGGGAAACGCATGGGACTGGGGCGCTCATGAAGTGATTCACAAAAACGGTGGAGGAGTCGCCTTCAAGGTTCTGCACCACGGCCGGGAAGCGGGATCCCTGGCGCTTCAGGTTTCAGGGGATCACAATGTTCTCAACGCCCTGGCCGCCTGCGCTGTGGCGTCGAGCTTCTCCATTCCCTTCAAGACGACAGCGGAAGCCCTCAAGACCTTCAGAGGCGCAAAACGCCGTCTGCAGCACATGGGGAAAATCTCGAACATTGACGTCTTCGACGATTACGGACATCACCCGAAAGAGGTTTCAGCAACCCTGACGGCACTGAGGAAGATGTTTCCTGACAGAAGACTCATGGCCGTCTTCCAGCCGCACCGTTTCACCAGGACTGCGGCAATGTACCGTGAATTCGCCGATGTTCTGACACTCGCTGACGAGATATTTCTCATGCCCATCTATCCGGCCGATGAAATGCCGATCGAAGGAATTGACTCGAACCTGATCGGTGATCTCGTAAACCAGAAAGGGAATCGGACGTTCCAGCTCTGTTCCGGTTCCGACGAAGTGGTAGCCAAGGTTTGCGAGTTCATTAGAGACGGCGATGTGGTAACCACCATCGGCGCAGGAGATGTCTTCATGGTCGGGGAAAAAGTGATCCAGCGCCTGCAGAAAACCGGTTTGCCGAACAATGCAGTGGCTCTCGAAACTTGAAAGACTGTTTCCGTCCCGCCTGCAACGCGATGTCCCTCTGGCGGAAAAGACATCCCTTGGTGTCGGAGGCCCGGCACAAGCTTACCTTGAAGCAGAAAGCCGTGAAGATCTCGTCAGGGTCGTCGATTTCGCCTCCACTGAGGGTGTCCCCCTGTGGACCATCGGAGGGGGAACCAACATCCTGGTGCATGATGACGGTCTTGGCGGAATCGTCCTTTCGACACTGGGGTTGACCGGGTTAAAGTGGCAATCAGGCCGGGACGGCGCACAGGTCATCGCCGACAGCGGCGTCCTTCTCTCAAGCTTAGTAAATCTTTCAGGACAAATGGGGTGGACAGGCCTTGAGTTCGCCACGGGCATCCCCGGAACGGTCGGGGGAGCCCTTGCAGGAAACGCCGGCACCGAAGGGAAGGGGCTTTGCGATTTCCTCGAATGGGTCAAAACAGCAGAAATCGGAGGAAGCTCGCGGATTTGGGAAAAAGGTGAACTTTCCTTCTCGTACCGGAGATCCTGCCTTTCCGATGGGAAAACCCTGATCCTGTGCTGCGGCCTGAACCTCAGACAGTCGACGGCGGAAACCGTCCAGTCCGCCATGGAGCGTTTCCGGCAAAAGCGGAAGATGCAGCCCCGAACGATGAAAACAGCCGGGTGCGTTTTCAAGAACCCTGACACGGGAATCAGCGCCGGGAAGCTCCTGGACCTTTCAGGTTGCAAGGAATTACGCTCCGGCGGGGCAAAGGTTTCAGGGATCCATGCGAATTTCCTGGAGGTTGACCGGGATACCGGAGCTCGGGATGTTTATGCGCTCATCGACAAATGCAGACGCAGGGTGTACCAAAAATCCGGCATCTGGCTTGAACTGGAAATCCGGCTTTTCGGCGGACCGTGGGGAAAATGGTAAGAAAATGGCTGCTCCTTTTGTTTCTCGCCGCCTTCATCGCGGGCGGCCTCTATCAAGTCGAAGAAAGACTCCAGCTGTTCAGACTGCGCAACCTTGACATCCAGCCTTCGGCAATTCTTCCCAATGCAATGGTATGGCGTCGCATTCCCCAGACGGCCAGGAGGTTCTGGCCCCTTCTTCTCCTGCAGCGCGAGGGCCTGTTGAAACTTCTGGAAGAACAGGTTCCGGTGACTGCGTCCCTCTCCCTGGCCGGATGGGGCGATTTCAGATTGAAAATAACCCCGCTCGTCCCCTGGTTCATGGTATTCTGGAAGGGCAGTGAGTGGTATCTTTCAATCGATGGACGCATGTGGTCCGTCCATCACAATATGAATAACGTCATACTGCAACAGGAACCGCGCGAAGGACCCATTCTCATATGGACGGAAACCATGTATGATCTCGTATCATCATCAACGGGAAGGGTGCCTCTTGATCGGGTTATGGCATCACAGGCCCCATTAAGGAAATTGAAATCCTGGAAAGAAAATCTTGAGGAACTCGGGTTTTACGACCGGATCGATTCCATGTCGGTCCGGCAAAAGGATGGGGAACTTTTCCTGGAACTGCTTCTCAGAAGGTCTCCAAAGGCAGTGCGTATACTGGTACCTGCTTTATCCGGGGAATGGGAAAACCTTTTAACGGCCGTTGACGAGATACTCGAGCAGACTGGAGCCGTTGAAAGGGATCTCTACATTGATGCGACCTACTCCGGGAAGATTCTCGTAAGAACCGATCCCGGACAATGAAAACAACCTCGATTCTGATTCCTCTGTTCGAGGAGGGGAAGGAATGAAAAAGACAACGAATGCCCCTGAGCTGTTCGCCGGTCTTGATATAGGCACAAAAAAGACCGCCGTGCTCGTCGCAGAAAAGACACCCCAGGGGAGCGAAAGGCATATTATTGGCGTTGGAAAGGCACGTACGAGAGGAATCAAAAAAGGCAAGATCCTTGAGCCGGAAGCCGTCATCGAGTCAATACGAAGCGCCCTTGACGATGTTGAGGAAATGATCGGTCTTCACGTGGGAAGCGCTTACCTGTGTACGGGAACACATCCCTTGCGCACTTTCCGGTGCGAGGGAGCGCTGGAGCTTGGCGACAGTCAGGACACCATCATGCTCACCGATGTCCGCAAGGTGATCGAAACAGCCCTTGCCGCCGCAAAACCTGAAGAAGGGGATATGATCCTCCACGCGTACCCGCTCGATTACAGGATCGACGGAGAAATCGAGACAGCAGACCCGGTGGGCCGTAAAGGCTCACACCTCGAAGTCAGGTTGTTATGCCTCAGCGTTCCCGAAACGGATATCCGCCTGGCCGTTCAATGTGCCGAAAAAGCCGGACTGCATATCAGGGGTATCGTTCACAAAACCGTAGCTTCCGCTTTCGGTGCCTTTCAGGATGAAGATTTTGACAAAGGCGCCCTTTCGGTGGACTCGGGGGGCGGGACGACGTCCTTTGCTGTCGTCTTTCAGGGGAAACCTCTCCACGCCGGGATTTTCCCCATCGGCGGAGACCATATCACGAACGACCTCACCTATGTTCTCAAACTTCCGCCTTCCAAGGCGGAAATGCTGAAACGCCTTATCGCCGTTGATGAATCCGAGGAAAACTGGGACGACGAACTTGAATTCGACATAAAGGGCGAGCCATATGTTTGTACCGTCGGTGAAATCCTTGACGTGGAGCGGCCGAGGATTGCTGAATTGTGGCTTGACCTTGTCAGGACTGAAATCGAAAGAAACACCGCCGGCAAGATGCCATCGCGGATCGTGCTTTCCGGCGGTGTGGGAAAGACACAGGGGATGGCCGACTACCTCAAGGACCTTCTCGACGCTCCCGTCCGCCCCGGGAAACCGGTGACATCCGATGCCATGCCGCCCGATCGTAACGGTATTGAGTTCACGACAGTGGCCGGAATCTTGCGGTATGTCCAAATGAAGGAAAAGTTCCCGTACAGGTTTATCGATCCACAGGGAAAGGACGGTGTGCCCAAGCCTCCGGACAGGGATTTTTTCGAGTCGAAAACTGTCCGGAAAATCAAGAAAATCAGAAGCAACAGGGACTATACGGCACCTGTGAGAAACCTTCTCGACGCATTCAAGAAAACCTTAAAAGAACTGTTTTAAAGGCCGGGGGGAATGACACGTGGCGGAGATGTTTGAAATAGACGGAGCACAGAGACAATTCCATGAAATCATCAAGGTCGTCGGCGTCGGAGGCGGAGGAGGCAACGCGCTGAACCATATCGTCAGAAGCGGAGTCCGCGGTGTCGAGTTTATCGCGGCCAACACGGACATCGCCCACCTCAGCCTATCGGAAGCGGACCTGAAGATCGTTCTCGGCAGGGAATTGACAAAAGGCCTCGGAGCAGGTGCAGATCCCGAGATCGGGCTTCGGGCTGCCGAAGAATCCATTGACGAACTCCGTGAAATCCTCAACGGCGCGGACATGATCTTCCTCACGGCGGGCATGGGTGGAGGTACCGGAACGGGTGCTTCGCCCGTTATCGCTGAAGCCGCCAAGGAAACCGACGCCCTCGTTGTTGCGGTGGCGACACGGCCCTTCTCTTTTGAAGGGAAACGCAGAATTGCGCAGGCCGAGGAAGGGATCGCCCACCTGAAAGAAAAAGTCGATGCCCTCATCATCATTCCGAACGACAAGCTCTTGGAGATCACTGACCGGCGGACCACCCTTTCCGATGCATTCAAGCTGGCCGATGAAGTCCTCCGGCAGGCCGTTCAGGGAGTCACCGATCTGATTCTCCGTCCGGGAATGGTCAACGTAGATTTCGCGGATGTCAGAACGGTCATGCAGAACTCCGGGACAGCCATCATGGGAATCGGAGAGGGGGACGGGGATGACCGTGCGATCATCGCTGCACAATCCGCTATCAACAGTCCTCTCATGGATTCTCCCATCGGTGGAGCCCAGGGGATCCTTTTCAATGTCACCGGAGGTCCCAATCTCGGCATTCACGAGATACAGGAAGCGGCCAGCGTCATTACGGAAGCAGCCGATCCCGAGGCAACCATCATCTGGGGACACGTCATGGACTCGGACATGGACGAAGACAAGATACAGATCACGGTAATCGCCACGGGTTTCCCCGCCGACGGTGTCAGCAAAAGACCCAGGAGGAAAAGGAACGGGACTCCCGTCCGCCTTGAATTGACGGAGACCGATGTCAGGATGGCAGGGGAGGAGCAGGTTTTGAACCTGAGCGACCTGGCCGAGGACGACATCGACATCCCTTCAGTACTCCGCCGGAGGAAAGATCAGCAGGAATGACGGATGTCGAATCCATCTGAAGGGGTTTTGAAAGCGGGGAAGGTTTTCCATGGCGTCGAGGGTATCATGGAACAGCTTCCGTCAGAATGAACGTCCTGTAGAACCATTGCCCTCAGGAGGGGACCCCCTCTGGGCGTTGGCCTACCCGCAAAGCTACGATGTCGGCATGGCGAACCTGGGCATCCATTCCGTGTACAGGGCATTGCGTGAGCGCGGCGTGGCGGTGGAACGTTTTTTCAGGCATCCCTTTCCGGAGATTTCCGTGGAATCGGACCGTCCGGCCAGGGATTTCCGCCTGTTGACGGCATCGGTGGCCTATGAGCCCGACATGCTGAACCTATTGGCCATGCTGAAACAATGGGGGATACCGCCAGGCTGGCGGGAGCGTTCTGAAAAGGACGGCCCTTTGCTCGGAATCGGAGGAGGAATTTCATACATTAACCCTCTTGGCCTTTCCAGGTATGCGGATTTTATCGCTCTCGGGGATGGAGAAGGGCTGTACGATTATCTTGTCGACTCAGTTCGCTGCTATTTCCACAACCACGGTAACAGGCGGCGTTTTTGGGAAGATTTATCGGAGAGTCCCTATTTCCTTGTGCCGCCGGTCCATCTCGATCCGTTGCTCCAGGGGCGTGGGATCGGGCGGCATAAATCCATATGCAAAGATATGTCAAAAGTATACGGCAAAAGCACCTGGATAACGTCACGAAGCGTGTTTTCCAAGACATTTCTCGTGGAGACCCAAAGGGGATGCTGCAGGAATTGCCGGTTTTGCACAATTCCCGCCTGTTTCGGGCATCCAAGAATGCGACCTGTCGAAAACGTTCTCAACGATCTTTCGCTGGTGGCGGAAACGGGAGCCTCCCGCATCGGAATCATCGCCCCTGAATCCGGGGATTACCCGTGGATTGAAGAGGTGCTCGCAAAAATCCACAAGGATGAGTGCGCCGTCTCGTTTGCGTCATTGCGGATAGATTCCCTTTCTGACGAAATCCTTGCCGCTCTCGCTGAAAGCGGTCAACGCACGCTGACCGTCGCACCGGAAACGGGAGACGACGAACTCCGAAAAAGCTGTGGGAAAGGATTTACCCGGAAGGAGATCATGGAGAAGCTTTTGCGGGCAAGAGAAAAGGGCATACAGAAAGTGAAAATGTATTTTATGATCGGCTTGCCCCGGGAGACAGAGGAGCATATTCTTGAAACAGCCAGACTCATAAACCTGGTACGAAAGGAAACAGGCCTGAAAACGGTGGCTTCACTGAGCATATTTGTGCCGAAGCCACAGACAACCTGGTGGTCTGAGGATTTTGCATCCTCAGACAACATCAGGACCAAGACCGGTATCCTGAGAGAGCACCTTTCGAGATCCGGAACGCGGGGAATAGAGCTTCGGCTTCCAAGCTACCGGGAAGCAGCCAGGGAATACAACCTGGCATGGAGTCAGGTCGATGCGGATCTGGGGGCATTGCGGAACAATACCGCACAAAACGATAGAGCCCATGTTGCGGAACAGCTGGAGCTGGTTGGATCGCAAGGTTATCTTTCAGGATCGAGGTAAAGGGGTGTGAATATGAGAAGAGGGCGAAAATTCAAGGAGCGACGGTCGATTTTTTCTTTTGGCCATATCATGTTGCCTCTTGTCGGGTTGCTCGCGCTTGGGCTTCTCATTCTCGGCGTGCGCCTTCTCTTTTTCCAGTCGCCGGAGGAATTTTCCATGGGAAACTACCAGGCTGAAGAATCCGTGACAGAACGGGAACCTTTGCAGGAGGGAACAAAACCACCCGTCCAGGAAACTGCAGAAGACGAAACCCAGTCAAAGCAGGTCGTCGCCGTCCCGGTGGAGATAGCCGATGAAGAAAAAGAAGACACGAAAACCGGGGTAACGTCGGCGAAAGAGGAAGAAAAACAGGCAACTGCAGTGACAGTCGAGAAACAACCGAGCCAGGAAACCGTCAAGACAGGTCAACAAAAAACCGAAAAAACACAAGAGCCCACATCTGCAAGCTCTCTTCCCTCTTCGGGGTTCTGGGGAGTGCAGGTAGGCGCCTTCACAGTTCGCGAATCCGCGGAAAATCTCGCCTCGGAAGTCAGGCAAAAAGGCCATGAAGCCTTCGTGATCCCTGCGGAAGTCGGCGGAAAACAATATTACAGGGTCAGAGTCAAAGCAGGCGATAACCGCAAGGCAGCGGAACAGCTTGAAAAAACCCTGGCTTCAGAAGGCTATCCCACACTTGTTGCGTACCAGGAATGACGAGATGCCCTGGACTGTCATCGTGAATCATCGAAAAACACCTGCTGGAGCGTACCGATGAACCGCTTCGTCACCGAAACGTTGTCACGGGAAGAAGCCATCCACCGCATCACTTCGGAACTGGGGTTTCCGTGGCCTGTGGAAACGGAAGAACAGCCACTCTCAACTGTGATCGGCATGCGCGCCGGAAGGGATATCCTTTCTTTGGAGGAACACCCCCCCTTCGACAGAAGCCTGCGTGACGGATATGCGCTTTTCTCGCGTGACACGACAGGCGCTTCCTGGGGCAGTCCGGCCTTCCTGAAGGTGAAAGGCTCCATTCCTATGGGAAAAACTCCCGACTTCGCCCTTTCTCCGGGTGAAGCCGCCGGGATTTCAACGGGAGGTTGTCTTCCTGAAGGAGCCGACGCGGTGCTCATGATGGAAGATTCCTCCATATTGGCGGATACGCTCGAAGTCCGCAGATCGCTTCAAAGCGGAGAAAACATCATTCGCCGTGCCGAGGAAGTACGAGCGGGGGAGAGACTCCTCGAGAAGGGGAAGCTCCTTGATTTCCGGAGCATCAACCTTCTTTCGTCCTTCGGTTTTTCAAATGTCCCCGTCATCCGTGCCAGAGTGGCAATACTCAGCACCGGCGACGAGCTTGTACCACCGGGGACAAGTCCCCTTGCACCCGGAAAGATCCGGGACGCCAACGGCGGCATGATTGCCGCCGTACTCGAAGATCAGGGCTTTACATGGAGACATCTGGGAATCGTCCCGGATGATCCCCAACAACTCAACTCCCGTTTCTCGGAAGCCCTTGAGGAAGATGACATCATCTTTCTGAGTGGTGGTTCATCCGTCAGCGCCAGAGATTTCACAAGCACAACCCTTGAATCTCTCAAGGACCCTGGACTGGTGGTGAGAGGGCTCAACATATCCCCCGGCAAACCGACGCTCGTGGGCGGCAACACAAGGCGGAGGAAGCTGGCTGTAGGACTTCCCGGCCACCCTCTTTCATGTGCCGTCGTCATGTGGACCTTCGTCCTGCCGCTTTTGCTGGCATTGATAACCGGTTATGAGTCGAAAGAAGACGAACTCTTCCAAAAAGTCGAACTCGAGGTGGGAAAAGAAATTTTCGGTCGAACCGGTGTAGAGGAATTCTTCCCGGCACGAATTGAAAAAAACCGCATCATTCCGTTGATAGGCAAATCCGGTTACGTGGGTGCTATGGCCCGCGCAGCCGGCCTCGCGCGCCTTCCCGTCGAAAGGGAAACCGTGCGCACCGGTGAAAAAGCGGAGGTCTGGCTATGGTAAATGCTCAACGGCAACACATCGGGATGGACGAGATCATGCCCTTGCTTGACCAACTGTTTGAGCATCTCGACAGGGAAGAATCCGTTAACATATTCGAATCCGGCTGCGGTGGGAGACGGCTTCTCCGGGACATCGCCTCCCGTCGCAACGTACCCCATTACCAGGCATCGGCTGTAGATGGATACGCCGTTGTCTCGGCGCAAACCGCCTACGCTTCACCGGCCCGGCCTGTTGAAATGCCGCCCGAAAACATCCTGTGGGTGAACACCGGCGGATGGGTTCCGGAACCATTCGACGCCGTTGTCATGATCGAAGATGTCGCTGAATCAGGGGACGGCTCCATCCTGGTGTCCCGCGCCCACAGCAAGGGAGCGAACATCCGGCCTGTTGGGGAGGATATCTCGAAGGGCCAGATCATCGCCAGGAAAGGTGAAAGGCTTACCCCTTACCACAAGGCGCTTTTGGCGGCTGCAGGCTGGAAGGAGGTCCCGGTTTCCCCCCTGCCGAGAGTCATCTTCATCCCGACAGGCGATGAAATCCGCTCCATCGACGAATCGGGGCCTGCGACTCTGCTCGAGCCCGGAACAGTTCCAGAAACCAATTCCCTGCTCCTTTCGGGTTTGTTCGAACTTTGGGGATACCCTCTTGACATCCATCCCGTGCTGCCCGACGACCCCGAAATCATCGAACAAACCGTTCAAAAAGCCCTTTCAGACTACGACGTGGTCCTTATCGGGGCGGGGACTGCAAAAGGTGAACGGGACCACAGCGCGGAGATTCTTTCCAGGCTCGGGACACTTCAGTTCAGGTGGGTGCGGATGAAACCCGGAAGGCCGGTCATGCTGGGCGAGGTTTCCGGCAAACCGCTGGTCGCTCTCCCGGGATTCCCGATGTCCACCCTTGTCACCGCCTGGTCGGTGGTTTACCCGCTTCTCAAGATTCTCGAAGGTGACGGTCCCGCAAAAAAGCATGGGACCCCCGAAGCCCTGTGCGCCCTTGAAGAAGTATCAACAAGGCTTCTGGTGCATTACTCCTCACCACAAGGCGTATCGGACTGGCTCCGGCTGCGTTGCGCTGAAATTGAGGGAAAACGATACAGCTGGATCATGCCGGCAGGTTCGAGCACCATGTGGTCCATGGCTGAAGCTGACGGATTTTCCCTTCTTTCTGAAACAGACCTTGAATTCCCCAAGGGAAGCCGGATTCATGTATGGATCGTCAAACCCGTCAATTGGGAAAAGCGCGCCCTTTACCAGGGATCCAACGATCCCGGGATAGAGCGCCTGCCAAGTTACGTGAACGCCCGAGGCGCGGAAATGATCATCAGATCCGTTGGAAGCCTCGGCGGAGTCATGGCCCTGGCCAGAGGAGAAGGGCACATGGCTGCCTGTCATCTTTTGGACCCCGAAACCGGCCGATATAATACCCCTTACATCACATCGCTTCCGGATGCGGATGAATGGGAAAGGATTCATGTCTTCAACAGGCTTCAAGGCTTTCTTGTCCAACGGGGAAACCCGAAGGGGCTCAGAAATATCCAGGATCTCGGGCGTGAGGATGTTACTATCGTCAACCGCCAATCTGGCGCAGGAACGCGTGTTCTCCTTGATGCACTGCTTTCGGAAGCACAAATTTCCTGCCAGAATGTCAGGGGGTACGAGACCATCGCCATCACCCATCTCGATGCTGCAGGACGGGTCGCCGCAAATGCCGCCGACACGGCACTGGCCATCAAGGCTGTCGCCGATGCAATGGAGCTGGACTTCATTCCGATCACCGAGGAACCTTTCGAACTGTTCGTGCCGAAAAAGTTTCTCGACCACCCAGGGGTTTCGGCCTCTCTTGAAGCACTTGAGGACCCTGCCTGGAAACAGGAAGTCGATACGCTGGGAGGATACATATGGACAAACTGATAGACCAGTATGGACGGATGTTGAGTTACCTCCGGATTTCGGTCACTGACCGGTGCAATTTACGTTGCAGATATTGCATGCCTGCCGAAGGCGTTCCGTGGATACCGCACGAAAAGATCATGACCTTTGAAGATATCGAATTCCTCGCTGCTGCAATGATGCCCCTCGGGGTCAGAAAAGTCCGCTTCACCGGGGGAGAACCTTTTGTCAGGAAGGGATTCCTCGAATTCCTGAAAGGTATGGGAAGGCGCCGCAATAAGTTGCGGATCGCTGTCACCACCAACGGATCCATGCTTGCTCAGTTTTCGAAAGATCTCGCCGAAAGCGGCATTTCGGGCGTAAACGTCAGCCTCGATACACTGGATCGAGACAAATTCCGTTTCATAACAAGGACTGCTGCTTTTGATGACGTCATGAAGGGAATCAAGGTTTTCGCCGAAACCACGAAAATCCCGCTCAAGATCAACACCGTGCTCATCAACGGTTTCAACGACGAGGAAACAGAAAATCTTATACGTTTCGCCAGGGAACACCGGGCTGTTCTCCGTTTCATCGAATTCATGCCCCTTGACGGGGACGTCTGGGCTGAAGACCGTTTTATTCCGGCCGAAACAATCTTCCGAAACCTGCCGGGAGGATCTCAGGCATGGCGGGAGATCCCCGGGGACTCGGCACACAATCCTGACGGGCCTGCCACATATTACCGGAACAGGGATACGGGACAGCGAGTAGGCGTGATCGCCGCCGTAAGCCACCACTTTTGCGACAGATGCAACAGGTTGCGGGTAACGGCCACGGGAGAAATGAGAACCTGCCTTTTCTCCGGCGAAGGGACAAACCTTCTTTCGCTCATTCGCGAAAGGAACACCGAGAAGCTTCAGAAGACAATACTGGAGGCAGCCTTCCGGAAGCCAAAAAGCTGGACCGCCTTGGGAAAAACCACGCGGCACATGTCCCAGATCGGAGGCTAGCGACCATGACAGATTTTACCCACCTAGACCAGGAAGGGCGACCGAAAATGGTGAACGTGGGAGGCAAGCGCCAAACCTCCAGGGAGGCCCTGGCCGAAGGCATCGTAGATCTCCCCGATGCCGTGTCAAAGGCCCTGAGTAAAGGTGCAACCCCCAAGGGAAACGTCCTCGCAATAGCCGAAACAGCCGGAATCATGGCGTGCAAACAAACGGCACTGCTGATCCCCTTGTGTCATTCAATCCGTCTCGACAGCGCTTCCGTTACATGCCGGCTTGAAGAGGAGGCCAAAAGAATCCGTATCACCTGTCATGTATCCGCCCGTGAGGTAACGGGGGTCGAAATGGAGGCGCTGACAGGGGTGTCCGTTGCGGCGTTGACGGTTTATGACATGTGCAAGGGCATTGACAAGGGGATGCACATAGGAGGCATCCGTCTCCTTGAAAAAAGCGGCGGGAAATCCGGTGCATACCGTGCGGAGGGATCATGATGAAACACAGGATTCTCGGATTTTCGGAAGGCACTGACAAAACCGGAAAAACGCCGGTCGCCTTCTTTCACACCGATACCAGGGGCCAATCCTGTGCCAACGGCTGCCGACGACGTATTCTCACTGTTCCTCCGGGTTCATGCGGCGGAGCGGGCGCCGATGCTTTTTCGATCATCCTCAGTAAAAACCTTTTCCCTTTGCCCGGACACGGATTCCTTCGTTTTGCAAAAGACGGGGTCTTGCTCGAGTGCAGGACCGACGAAAACGGCGGGACCGGATGCGAAGTCCTCCGGCCCGGCTTCGCCACAGTGTCGGAGGCGATAGAATTCTGGCCCCCCATATACACAGGCATCATGACCGTCAGTGACAAGGGGAGCAGGGGGGAACGGGAAGACACCTCAGGACCCGCCCTGGCCAGAGCCCTTGCAGACATCGGCGGTGTCGCCTGCGAAAGAGCCGTCGTGCCCGACAAAAAGGAAGAGATTGCAACACTCCTCGAAAGGTGGACCACAGGAATCGACTCCCTTGATCTCGTCCTGACAACAGGAGGTACCGGCCTCGCGGAACGCGACGTGACACCCGAGGCCCTCGCATCCCTTCCGGGGAAAGACGTCCCGGGACTCGGGGAGTTCATGCGATGGAAGACATCCTTCTTCACGCTTCGTTCCATCCTTTCAAGAGGAACGGCAAAGGTGGTGGGTCGGACGCTCGTTTTGGCCCTTCCCGGGAGCAGGCGAGGCGCTGTCCAGTGTTTCGAGGCCGTAAGCCCGGTCCTCCGGCATGCCGTGGAAATCGCTTCCGGCAAAGGAGGAGAGTGCGGTGGACATCACTCCTGAAAACGGGATGACCCCTTTGACGACCGGGCAGAAGGTTCAGCGATGCATCATCATCACAGGGATGTCGGGTGGTGGAAAATCCACGGCACTGCACATGCTGGAAGACAGGGGCATGTACGCCATAGACAACATACCCCCCGCCTTGTTGCCGCAACTGCTTTCCGTACTCTCCAGACACGAGGGTGCTGTCCAGAGCGGCGTGGCCGCCGTCGTCGATGTGCGCGGCGACCGTTTGCTGAGGGACCTTTTTTCGGTCATAGAACTTTTGAGGAAAAAAAATATCGCCGTGACGGTTCTTTTTTTTGACGCCGCCGACAACATACTCCTCCAGCGTTTTGAAAAAACGCGGCGCCGCCATCCTCTTGCATCGGATACATCCATCCTCGAGGCCATCGGCATGGAAAGGGTTGAAATGTCTCCCATCCTTGAATGGGCCGACAGCATCATCGATACCACGGAAATGGACCTGGCCCGGCTGAGGGAAAAGCTCGGCGAAGAACTCGGCGTCTCCCCGAGCACGCCCATGGTCCTTTTCACTTCCTTCGGTTTCAAGTATGGCATCCCGCCTGACAGCGACTACGTTTTCGATGCCCGATTCCTGCCGAACCCGTATTATGTCCCGGACCTCAGGCCTCTTTCGGGAAAATCAGAAAAGGTCCAGGCATATATGGACTCCTTCGCCGAAACGGTTGAGTTTTTGTCCAAAGTATTGAACCTCCTGGAATTCGTCTTCCCCCTTTACGCAAACACAGGGAAACATCAGATGCAGATTTCCATAGGGTGTACCGGGGGACGCCACCGTTCCGTGGCGCTGGCTGAAAGGTTCGCAAGAGAATTCACTTCAGGGGAGTGCATGGTCCGCCACAGGGATGTGGACAAGGAACAGGTGTGGTCTTCATGAGCTGGTGGTCTGCCTTTACTCTCGGACTGCTTTCGGGTGGAGCCGTGGTGTTTCTTATCTCCCTCATTCTGAGGGAGGAAAGGGATGTAGAAACACCACGAAGGCAGAAATCCGATTCCAGGACACAGAATGTCATGACCAAGGCGGTCCAGCACCGTCTGACCCAGGGTCCCGAAATCGTGGCAATCGGTGGAGGAACGGGATTATCCACACTCCTGGCCGGCCTGAAAGCCTATACGAGGAATATCACGGCCGTCGTTACGGTCACCGATGAAGGCGGAAGCTCCGGGCGCCTGAGGAATGAATGGGGTGTGCTCCCTCCGGGGGACATCCGGAACTGCCTTGTTTCCCTTGCCGAACATGACAGTTCCCTCAACGGCATTCTCAATTTCCGTTTCGACAGGGGCGAGCTTGCCGGACACAACCTTGGAAACCTCATACTCCTCGCAACGACGGAGATGACCGGAGATTTTCGCCTGGCCGTAGAGGAACTGAACCATCTTCTTGCCATCCGCGGTCGGGTTCTTCCCGTCACGACGGAAGCAGTCACCATTGCCGGCAGAACGCAAAACGGTGAAATCCTCAGGGGAGAGCTGGAAATCACCGGCAGAGGGGCCGACATCCAGTCAGTCTGGATAGAACCCCGCGATGCACGCCCCGTGCCGGACGTTCTCGCAGCCTTCGAAACCGCAGACATCATCGTCCTTGGTCCTGGAAGCCTTTTTACCAGCATCCTCCCCAATCTTCTCATCAGGGATGTATCGGAAGGGCTGTCGAGAATCAGCGCACCTGTGGCCTATATCGTCAACCTGATGACCCAGCCTGGTGAGACGCCGGAAATGGATATTCTGGACCACGTCACCTGGATACGGCACGGTCTGGGTCGCTATCCCGATTACGTGATCGCAAACACCGGCCCCATCCCCGACCGTTACCTCGAAGCCTACAGGGCCGCAGGAGCGGACGTTCTTGTCCTCGACGAGCGCCAGGCAAAGGCCCTGAAGGAGGAAGGTTGCAGGATCATGACGGGCGATTTCGTACGTGTCACGGAATCCGGAACGCTTCGTCACCACACCCAAAAGCTGGCGGAAACAATCGTGAAAATCGTCAGGGAGGCCAGGGAAAACCGGTAATGAAACGTCTGGAAAGCCTGCTCTGGGATGAATGGACCGAGGGGGAACCCGCTTTCGGCTCTGGATACCACTCCGAAGAGGTCTCCGGAATTATTTCCGGCATGGCGCGCACCTTCCGGAAGGAAGAGGTGGTGTGTTCCAACGGAAGGCTGCACGTCTTCAAGCGTCTCCGGAAAATATGGAACACCTCGGAATGGTCCTTGAAGACACCTTTCTCGTCAGCTTTGTTCATCCCGAAAAACTACCACGGAAAAATCCATCTCAAGTTACCTGTTGATGTGTATGCCGCCATGGCCGAACGTGCAGCCTCGTGTGAAACAAGGCCCAAAGGGTGGATCTGGCTCCGTGGTTTTTTCGGCGCCTGCGCCTCCCTTTACCTTCCGCGCACGGGGTATTACCTCGTCTTCAGGACAACCAAAGACCATCAACAGGAAGCCCTCGAAAAGTCTGCAGCCCTTCTCAGGCGCGGGGATATCCCCTTCCGAACAAGGCAGCGCCACGGCCTGCGTGAATTGACGGTCAGGGATCAGGGGGGTATCGTAAACGTCCTGACGGGAATCCGCCTTTTCAGAACATCCCTCGAGCTGGAAGAAAAGGCGCTGTTGAGGTCGGTACGGGACAGGGCAAACCGGCTTGTGAACTGCGACGCCGCCAACATCAGAAAAACCCTTGAGGCGGCCCGGAGGCAGAGGACGATCGCCCTTCGTCTCGCCGAGACGGGCAAACTCGAAAAATTGCCCCCCGAATACAGGGATCTTGCAAAAGCGAGGATAGACAACCCGACAGCGACCCTGACGGAACTTGGACAGCTTTTGCAAAAACCCGTAAGCAAAAGTACGATAGAATACAGATGGAGGAAAATGGAACAAATGGCTGAAGAATCGTATCAAGGTGAAGGGGGATGATTGCAATGTACCTCGGCAAAGCGGACGTGAACACCTTTGACAAGGGTGCCGGCCGGGAGTTTCTGGTTTCAAACGGTCAGGGAGGGTACGGTTTTTCAACCGTGGTCGGAGCCAACACTCGTAGGGAACATGGGCTTCTGGTGGTAAAAAATGACCGGTCGGCGCTTTCAACGGTCCTGATAAGCAAGGTCGAGGAAACGCTTTTCTCAAAAGGAAAGAAGTACCAGCTCTCGACCAATCGATATAAAGATGTGGTATATCCCGATGGATATCGGTACATCCAGGAATACGAGGCCAATCCCCTTCCCAGCACTTTGTTTGTCATACACAGCACTCTCCTGAAAAAGACAATTTTCATGCCGCGGGACTCGCAAAGCACGGTAATCAAGTATGAACTGCTGGCGAGCCCGGAAACGGTGCAGATTGAACTCCGCCCCCTGTGCTCACACCGTTCCGTTACTTCAATAAACCGAAAGGAAACTTCAACGGATAGCTTTCAGGCCGAGGCATCGGGGAAATCCATGACGGTGAGCGGAAACGGGTTTCACAGCCACGTGTACGGGACCCGCGGCGAATGGGAATACAAACCCCTCTGGTTCGAAAATGTCTTTTACGCCCTTGACGAATGTGCGGAAGAGCCGGACAGACTCGAGGATCTCTGGTCCCCGGGACTGCTTTCCTTTGAAATGGCCGAGGGTGACGTCATGTATGTCGTCGCCGGATCGGAACCTGTCGGAATGGAACCGGCCGCGCTGGAGCGAATGGAAAGGGAAACGGTCCAGTGGATACGGAACAAGACCAGGGATTCCCATATCGTCGAAAAGGCGGAATTCGCCTCTGATCTTCTGGAATCGGCCATGCACTGCTTTACCGAGGACGCCGAAGGTAAACCTGCCGTATTGACAGGATTTCCTTCGGTTAAAGAAGCGGCCCGGGATACCTTCATCGCTCTTCCGGGCTTTGCCCGAGCCTCCGGCAAGTTTGACACGGCCCTTGCTGTTCTTGAAAACTGGATGGAGCGGGCGAAAGCAAACGACGGGATCATGCCGACCGAAATTGATGCAGTGACGGGGAAATGCCTGACCATCGCCGTTGACACCGGCCTCTGGTATGTTTACGCCATGGACAAGCTGGCTGAAGCGATGGAAAGCATGGAAATCATAAAGTCGCGGTGGCAGGAACTGAAAATGCTTGTAAACCGTTATATGGAACCGATCCCTGAACTCGACCTTTCCTGTGATTCCGACGGGCTGCTGACGATTTCCACCGACAACCCCGCCAGGCACTGGATGAACGGAAGCGTCAACGGCAAGCCCGTGGTAAAGCGCAAGGGCAGGCTTGTAGAAATCAATGCTCTATGGTACTACGTCCTGCGCAAAATGGAGCATTTCTCCGAATTGCTCGATGACGATGACGCCCGGAAAAGCTTCGGCGAACTGGCCGAAAAAACCCGAAAATCATTCCTGGACACTTTCTGGTCCGAAAAAGGGTATCTCAAGGACTGGGTCGACGGTGACCAGTGCGATGACGCCATACGGTGCAACCAGGTTCTCGCTGTTTCCCTTCCGGCGTCACCCCTTGATCCGGAGCGCGGCCGGTCAGTAACGGAAACCTGCTGGAGGGAACTCTATACCACCTACGGACTCAGGACTCTGGATCCACATCACGACAAGTACAAGGGCCGGTGTGAAGGCAGGCTCGATCAAAGGGAGAAGGCGCGGTTTCGCGGCATGGCCTGGCCGTGGCTTTTGGGCCAGTTCATCAGCGCCTTTCTCAATTTCAACCCCGACAGACAGGACCTCGCCTGGTGTTTCATCCGCCCCTTCAAGGCTCACCTCAGGCACGGGTGTCTCGGGGCAATCGCCCAGAATTTCGACGGGAGCATGCCCTATTGCGCCCATGGGGACGCATTGTCCGCCATGAGCGTCGGTGAAATCCTGAGGGTTATTGACGAGGACCTTCAGAAAGAACGCGGCGTCTGATTGAGAAAAACAAAAACCGTAAAAATGCCCGAAATTTAAAAAGGGCCCGGGCCCTTTTCACACAAAACGGATGGGGGGAGTGAAAGCCATGAAAAAAGCACGTGTCGCCATCAACGGATTCGGCCGGATAGGCAGGCTTGCCCTTCGGGCACTGCATGAATATGACAGTGAAGGGCTTTTTGAAATCGTCGCCACAAACAGCAGGACCGATGCCGACCAAAGAGCGTATCTGTTCAAGTACGATTCGGTGCACAGACGTTTCCCCAAAACGGTGGAGTCCAAAAACGATGCCATTGTCATTGAGGGAAGGGAAGTCAAGGTCCTCCAGGTAGCCGACATCAGGGACCTTCCCTGGAAGGACCTGGACATCGACATCGTGATAGAATCCTCCGGAAGATACACCGACGCGGAAAAGGCAAGGGCACACCTTGATGCCGGCGCCAAAAAGGTTCTCATCACGGCACCGGCGAAAGGCGAAGACGCCACCATCGTCATGGGCGTGAACGAAGCGGTTTATGATGCAAAAGCCCATCATATCGTTTCCAATGCCTCATGCACGACAAACTGCCTCGCGCCTGTCGTCAAGGTTCTCCATGAACAGTTCGGAATCGTCAAGGGTCTCATGACAACAGCTCATTCCTATACGAACGACCAGAAAACCCTCGACGCCTCTCATAAAAAGCTCCATCGGGGACGCGCCGCGGCCCTCTCAATCATCCCGACGACAACAGGTGCGGCGGCAGCCATCGGCAAAGTGATTCCGGACATACAGGGGAAACTCAACGGGATCGCCATGCGTGTCCCGACGCCCGATGTATCGGTGGTTGACCTTACCCTCGAACTTGAAAAGGCCGTCGACGCTGAAACCATCAACGAAACCGTCAGGGAATATTCCCTGGGGGAACTGAGGGGCATCCTGGCATACGAGACGGAGGACCTGGTATCCATGGACTTCGTGGGGGACAGCCATTCCTCGATATTCGCGGGGAACCACACCATGGTTATCGACAACATGGCAAAAACCCTTGCCTGGTACGACAATGAGTGGGGCTACGCCTGCAGGGTTCTCGATCTTGTGAATTATATGATCAAAAAGGGATTGTAATCACCCATGGCGCTGAAAGACATCACTTCCGCCCGGCTCAGCGGCAGGAAAGTCCTTCTCAGGGTGGATTTCAACGTCCCTCTGGAAGAAAGCCGTATCACCGACGATTCGAGAGTCCGCGCCCATCTTGAAACGATCCGGTTTCTCCGGGAGGCGGGCGCAAAAACGGCCCTTCTCTCCCATCTCGGAAGACCAAAGGGGAAACCCGTACCGGAACTGTCACTGAAACCATTGTGCGGGAAGCTGAAAGAGCTTCTCGGCACAATGGTCCCGTTCCTCGAGGACTGCATCAGCGAAGAAGTGCCTGAACGGCTCGATGCCTTGGAAGAGGGTGGCCTGATTCTTCTGGAGAACACGAGGTTTTATCCCCAGGAGGAGGCCAACGACCCGGTTTTCTCGAAAAAGCTGGCGACTCCCTTTGACCTCTTCGTCATGGACGCCTTCAGCGCCGCCCACAGGGCTCATGCGTCCACCAGGGGCGTTGCAGACTACCTTCCGTCCTATGCCGGTTTCCTGATCGAGAAGGAAGTCCGCATGCTCGAGAAGGTGAGGGACAAACCGGCAAAACCACTGGTCATTGTGCTTGGAGGAGCCAAGGTGACGGACAAGATCGGCCTGGTGGAAAACATGGCGGAAAAGGCGGCGGTTGTTCTTGTCGGCGGCGCCATGGCCTTTCCATTCATGAAAGCGGAAGGACTGCCCATCGGACGTTCGAAATGCGACGCACAAAACACTGAGAAAGCTCGTTACATCCTCCAAAAAACGGCCGAGAAAAATGTCGAGCTCGTCCTTCCCGTGGATTTTGTCGTGTCCGACGCGCCCGAACACGAAAGGGAGGCCGCGGTGGCCAGGGCTGCATCCTTCCCTGAGGAGATGATGGGGCTTGATATCGGGCCCGCGACGAGAGAAGTCTTCGCCCGCCATATAGATTCGGCTCGATCCGTTCTCTGGAACGGACCAATGGGGGTGTTTGAGCGGCCGGCCTTTTCAGAAGGCACAAAGGCGGTGGGGGAAGCAATCTCGAAACAGACAAAAAGGGGAGCCATTACCATTCTCGGCGGTGGCGACACCGCCGCCGCCGCTTACAGCCTGGGGTTCGCGGACGCTGTGACTCACGTTTCGACCGGCGGAGGTGCAAGCCTTGAATTTTTTGAAGGGAAAACGCTTCCGGGCCTCGAACCCCTCTATGAAAGGGAAGAGGGGAGGACCGCCGAATGACGGAAAAAACTCTCCCCATCGTCATTGCCGGCAACTGGAAGATGAATCACGGCGTCAAGGAAACGGCGGAATACCTCGAGAAACTGAATCGTCTCCTTTCCGCGCGCGAAGACCTCGGCCGGGCTCTGTCCAAAGGCTCCGTACAGCTGATTCTGTTCCCGCCGGCGGTCGATTTGTGTACTGCATACATTAAATCAGAAGGGACGCCCATCGCCACAGGCGCCCAAAACGTTCACTGGGAACCAAACGGCGCATTCACGGGGGAAATTTCCGTTTCCATGGTCACGGAATCCGGCGGCGGCTACGCCCTTGTCGGCCACAGCGAACGGCGCCATATTTTCGGCGAAACCGTCGAAATGACCGCGCGAAAATTCGCCGCCTGCGTCAAAGGAGGCGTGACGCCTGTTTTGTGCATCGGGGAAACCGATGACGAACGATCAGAAGGTCAAACGGAGGCCGTGCTTTCGAGGCAGTTCGACGGCGCTTTCGGTGAGATCCTGCCGGAAGAACAAAAGAGGCTGCACATCGCCTATGAACCTGTCTGGGCAATAGGAACGGGGAATACGGCGACACCGGAAGATGCGGAATCCGCATGCCGTTTCATCCGGGAACGCCTGGCCGGGAAGTTCGGCTCCCAAGTCTCCATGAACGCAAGGATCCTCTACGGTGGAAGCGTCAAGCCTGAAAATGCCCGCGAACTGCTTTCACAGAAGAACATCGACGGTGTCCTCGTAGGAGGGGCGTCGCTCGATCCGGAAAGCTTTCTTCAAATCGCCGATGCCGCACTTTCGTGACATCCCAGACAACGCAACATAAGATATATTATAAGACACTTTATATGATTTGCCTTCGTTTCTTTTCTCGCGACAGTTTGCAAAAAAAGGCGGAACCTTTTTTCAGGTTCCGCCCTTCGCTTCTGAAAAAACGTTCTCCCTCTTTCGCCGGGCACGCAAGACGTCACACTTCTTGAAACCCTCCCGGCCTTTCTTCGTCTTCATCGCCGAAATATTCAATCGGGGCGTCGGCCCAGATGCTTTCAAGCCGATAAAACTCACGGCCTTTCCTGCTGAATATATTGACGACTGCATCTTGGGCGTCGATCAATATCCATTTCGGGCTTTTTTCTCCTTCGACGTAGAAATCGAGTTTTCGTTCCTCAAGGTATTCCGTTACGTAATCTTTCAGGGTCCTCATATGAATATCGGATTTTCCCGAGACAAGTACAAGGTAGTCGGCTATGGTCGATTGCCCTGCCAGGTCGATAACGGCGATTTTTTCACCGTGTCTGTCCGAAAGAAGGGCTACAAGTTCCTTGAGATTTACTGCTTCCGTTGACTGCATCACATCCTCCTCTCCTGGCGGAATCGGCGTATTTTGATGATGGTTTGCACGATTCACTATTCCAGTCCTTCAAGGCGCTTCAGGACTCTCTCATAATCTTTCCCGAAAATTATTGTAACATTTTCCAGGTCCTTTTCCGTCCGGACGACTTCTTCCGGAAGATCACACAGTGCCGCAAGGGCCTTCGCCTTTTCGTTAACCGTCTCCGGCGTTTCCGGATACCGTATCGAGGTGTACCTGTAATCGAAGTGCTTCGCGTTGCCTACGTAGGCCACGTCGACCCCGATTCGCTGAAGCTGCCTGGAAGCCAGCCCGGCCAGGCCCGCTTGCCCTGCCCCGTTGAGTACGACGACGGGATCTTCGATTTTCTCGAGAAGGTCCCCGACAGGCACGGGTGAAGGCAGGTCATCCGCCTCATGCAGTCGTTTATCACCCGAAGCGGTTTCTTCCCCGGGCATTCTGGTCAAAAGTTCCGAAGCCGCACTCAGGTCGGGGATCCAGTAGCTGATGTCCGCGATATAGGCGGAACGCCCCGGAAGGGTATCGATCACCATCTGGTAGGACGGTATGTCCTTCAGGTAGGCCACAAGCTGTACCGCCTGGCTGACGGTCATGTCCGTTTCCACCAGTTTCAGCCCCTGCTTCAGGATTTCCGGAATTTTGGAAAGCATTTCCGGCTGACTGATCTTTTGAAACACCGCCCGGAAAAACCGCTGCTGCCTTTCGACCCTTCCGATGTCACCGAGGGCGTCATGCCTGAAGCGAACGTATTTCAGGGCGGTTTCCCCGTCCATGTGCTGCTGTCCCTCGGGGATATCGATGTGCAGGTCTCCGGCGCGGTCAGTGTATCGAAGTCGTCTCGTTACAGTGATGTTCACCCCGCCGATGAGATCCACGAGCTCCGGGAAGCTCTCGTAGTTGACGATGCCGTAGTAATGCAAGGGGATCCCCAGAAGGTTGACCACCGTCTCCTTCAGCAGGTCCACCCCGCCGTAGGCGAAGGCATGATTCAGTTTTTCCCAGCCCCTCCCGGGTATCTGGACCCTGGTATCCCTGGGGATCGATATAATCCTCACGACTTTCTCGTCGATATCGAGAGAGGCTACGGCAATGGTGTCGGATCTTTGCGTTTTTTCACCGGGAATGTCGTCGACACCGACCACCAGGAGATTTATGGCTCCCGTTTTTTCGTCGTAGGTCACATTCTCCTTGATGGAATCCGGGTTCGGGTTCAAAATCGGCATGAGCTTGAGCCCCGCCCCTGCAAAAAGGGCCAGCAGCGCAGCCAGTCCCAGGAACAAACCGCCTTTTTTCAACACTGGAAGATCACCATCCGTTCCGGTAATACATGCCGTTTTTGTAAATGTAATGCTCCACGGGCCAGGGCACAAGATACCGGATGCTCCGACCCTCTGAGACCCTTCGCCTGATTTCCGTACTTGATATCGCCAAAAGCGGGATTTCGAGAGGAATAATGCTTTTTTGGAGTTCTCTCGGCAGTTCGCCGAGTTTACCCGCCGTGTATCCGGGGCGGCTCGCTGCAACCACCCATGCGGAGGCGGCGATGGCATCCGGTTCTTTCCATGCCAATATGTCAAGAACGGCGTCAAGTCCCGTAATGAAATAGAAACTGACACTGTTGGGCGGATACCAGTGGCGCATTTCACGAAGGGTGTCAATGGTGTGACTTTGCTCCCCCCTGTCGATTTCGATCCTTGAAAGCCTGAAATGGGGATTGTCGAGCGTCGCCAGCATCGTCATGGTATATCTGTGTTCAGGCGCCGAGACGTTCCTGTCGCTCTTGTGAAAGGACTGGCCGGTCGGCACGAATATGACTTCTGAAAGTCCCAGGGCGAAATAGGCTTCCTCTGCGGCGACAAGGTGCCCGAAATGTATCGGGTCGAAGGTCCCGCCCATGATGCCGATTTTTCTTTGTCTCAGTCCTTCCGTATTCAGGGGTGTCATCCGTCCGGCCCCTCTTCTGAGTCTCCAGGGGATGTGGCTTCGGGGATGTAGGAAAATTCAAGCCCGCCGATGACCACCGTGTCTCCCTCCCTGGCGCCCTTTCGGGCAAGGCTTTCTTCAACGCGATAGAGCCTGAGGAGTTTCCAGAACCGCTGCAGGGCTTCTTCCTGGTCCAGGTCGTACCGGTGCGCCATTCGTTCAATCAGGGGCTGGCGAAGGACGAACACCTTTTCGCCCTCTTCTTCAACGATTTCATCGATTTCAAGGGGATGCATCTTCTCCGTCAGCGCTGCTTCCCCGGTATCAAGCTCCATCAGACGTGGTGACCTGTCGGGGCGTTCACGTCTTGTGACATATTGACATATTAATTGGACCAGTTCTTCTATCCCCGTGCCTTCACGGGCACTTATTGCGAAAAAGGGAATCCCCCGGTTGGAGAAGAAGCTTTCCGCTTCGTGAACAAGATCCATCGAACCCGGCAGATCGACCTTGTTTCCCACCGCGATAGAGGGCACTTCAAGCAATGCCTGCTTGAAACGCCTGAATTCCTCCCGCAGGATCTCCCATTGCCTGAAAAGCTCCGCCGGTCCACCGCATGAAAGATCGACGACATGAACGAGGAGGCCCGTACGCTCGACATGCCGCAGGAAATCGTGCCCGAGTCCCCTGTTGGCGTGGGCCCCTTCTATCAGCCCGGGGATGTCGGCGAGCACGATTTTTTTGTCTTCCGTGGCCAGAACCCCTAGATTGGGCGTCAGCGTCGTAAAGGGGTATTGCCCCGTTTCGGGGTGCGCCGCCGTTATGGCCCCCAGCAGGGTGGATTTTCCCGCGTTGGGCAGGCCTACGATGCCGACGTCGGCAAGCAGTTTGAGCTCCAGCACCACCGTTCTTTCTTCTCCGGGCTCCCCCTGTTGGGCGAACCTGGGGGTTCTTCTCCGTGAGGAGGCAAAACGGGCGTTTCCTCCCCCGCCCCGGCCTCCTTTGGCAACAATCACCCGGTCTCCCGGAACCACAAGATCGGCAAGGATTCGACCCGAGTCCGGATCCTTGACGAGCGTACCGCAGGGAACCTTGAGAGCGCGGGCGGGCCCGTTTTTCCCATGCTGTTTTTTCCCTTTTCCGTTTCCGCCGTCTTCGGCACGGAAACGGCGCGCATACCGGTAATCAGCAAGGGTGAAAAGGCTTTCATCCGCCTCCAGGACGAGATCGCCGCCGTTTCCCCCGTCACCGCCGTCAGGGCCGCCTTTGGGTACATATTTTTCTCGACGGAAGCTGACACAGCCGTTGCCGCCCTTTCCGGCGGAAAACAGGATTTTTGCCGTATCAATGAATCTCATGGGTAGAACACCACCTGTGCCGCAGGAAAAGAAAGCGGGCCCACCAAATGGTCCAGGCCCGCGGTTGTCCGGGGAACGCCCTCTCGCAGCGCTTTTTCTGCGATTCCTTCCTGACGGTGAAAGATTCCCATTCCGTCCTTCTAGGCCGTTGGAACCGGCTCTACGGCGACGACCGTTCTTCCGGCTTTTGTCAGGTAGCGGACTTTCCCCCCGGAAAGCGCGAAGAGGGTGTCATCCTTCCCCCGTCCGACATTCATTCCCGGATGGTATTTCGTTCCACGCTGCCTGACAAGGATATTCCCGGCCTTGACGACCTGCCCGTCGGAACGCTTGATGCCGAGTCGCTTGCTGATGCTGTCACGGCCGTTTGCCGTGCTGCCCTGTCCTTTTTTATGGGCGAAAAGCTGCAGATCAAAAAACTTCATCCTGGTCCACCTCCGTAATCCGAACATGTGACGGGTATGATTCGGCCATCGCCCGAAGGCTTTCCGCCGCCGTCTCCATGAGTACCGTTGTGCATTTCTCTTCAGATCCACCAAGGGTGACCGACATGAACCCGCTTTCAGCGTCCTTCTTGACCTCCACGTCGGTGCGCCCCAGAATTTCCTTCAAACCGATGGCCAGAGACTGTATTATCGTTGAAAGCCCTGCGCAGACGATATCTTCGCCGTTTTGGGCAAAACCCGCGTGCCCCTGAATCTCGATGCTCCGGGTCCGGCCTCCCCTTCGGGTGAGACGAACATTTGTCATTTCAATGTATCAGGCTTCAATTTCCTCGATACGAAGCCTCGTAAAAGACTGTCTGTGGCCCTGCGTCCTTCGCGACTGCTTCGACTTGTTCTTGTATTTGAAAACCGTGATTTTCCTTCCCTTGCCCTGCTTGTCGATCACTGCCCTGACCCGCGCATTTTCCAGGTACGGTGCTCCCACGGTAACACCTTCGTCCGCGGCAACCATCAGAACCTTGTCGAGCTCGACCTTGTCGCCGGGCTCCCCCTGAATCTTCTCGACGTCAATGACGTCTCCCGAGGCAATTCTGTATTGCTTGCCTCCCGTTTCGACAACTGCGTACATGCATATCCTCCTTCCGCTGGAACAGAGGGCGTCTCCCTGGGAGAACTTGCAAGCCCTTTCCATGCGTTTTTCCTTGCAGCTACTGGATTGTAAAGTGCCGGGCCCGTTGCGTCAAGGCACTCCGGCCGAATGTGCATTATACCATAAAACACCCCGTCATTTCCCCGTGGCGGCGACCAGTGATCTCGCATGCATGAGGGCTTCCGGCGCCTCATGGTCTCCCGCCAGCATTCTGGCGATTTCCACAACCCTGTGTTCTCCGGAGATTTCCACAACGCTGGTGACATCCCTCGTCCTTTCCACCTTGAAATGCTGGTCGGCGAGGGCGGCAATAGAAGCTTCGTGGGTCACCAGGATCACCTGGCAATCCTCCGACAGTTCCCGCAGCTTGTATCCGGACAGCATCGCAGCCTTGCCGCCGAGTCCCGCTTCCACTTCATCAAACACGAGAACCGGAGGCAGCATTTCCCTGGGCGAGGCGCATTGCAACGCCAAAAGCAGCCTGCTCAGCTCTCCTCCGGAAGCAACTTTGGCCACCGAGCCCTTCAGGCTTGCTCCATCGGAGAGAAAGAAATCCACATCATCTGCGCCATGATACCTGACTTTTTCGCCCGGGAGCATGTCGACTCCGAAGCTGTAGGTTTCCATGCCAAGGTCTCCGAGCACGGCATTCACGGCTTTCTCAAGGCTTCCCGCCGCATCCTTGCGCGCTTTTCTGAGATCCAGGGCCAGACGTGAAACCTCTTTCCTCAGTGCCGCACATTCCTGCTGAAGGGACGACAGCCTTTCCCTGCTGTTTTTCAGCCATTGCAGCTCTTTCGTCGCCTGCCGTTCATACTCTGCGAGGTCCGAGGCCGTTTCGGAGCGTGTCGTCCGCTTGAGCTTTCTGAGAATCCCTAGCCGCCGTTCCAGGGACGTAAATGATTCCTGAAGTTTTTGAGGTTCCTCGGATTCCAGATGTTTCTCGCAAAGGTCCTCAATGGATCTCAAACCGTTTACGAAGCTTTCCGTCAACTCTACAAGGTTTTCTTTTGCCTCGGGGTCCAGAAGGTTCTTCAATTCATAAATGATCATTTCGAGCCTGCTTCTGAGCCCTTCCCCGGCACAACCACCTGTCAGTTCATCATAAATCGCCAGGATTTTTCCCGACCTGGAAATCTTTTGTTGCGTCTCGCAAAGTGTTTCTTCCCATCGCTTTTCACTCTCTTCGTCGAGATGAAGGGAACGGATTCTCGACAGGATTTCTTCAGCACCTTCATAGCGTTCCTCAATTTCTTGCCTTCTTTTCACGAGGGCGCCGTATTCCCGTTCTTTTTTCAAGGCGGCCGAGACCTTTTCCTGCAGTTTTTCCCTGAGCGAAGTCACCGCCTGCCCGCCACGGGCATCGAGAAGATTCAGTTGCCTCCTCGGGTCAAGGAGATCCAGCTGGGCGAACTGGCTTTGTATCCCGATATAGGGGTTCATCATATTCTGCAGCAGGTTCAGAGAGACAGGCCTGTCCTGGATATAGGTTTTTGTCCGACCTGTTCTGGAAAGAATGCGGCGGATCAACAGAACTCCCTCCTGGGGCCGTAGTTCTTCGGGCAGGTCCCCGGTGTCGGAACCCGGCGCAAGAACGGCATGAACCTCGGCTTCATCATTGCCTGCCCGGATCAGCGAAGCCTGGGCGCGTTTCCCGCTGGCAAGTTCCAGCGCCCGGATTAGGCTGCTCTTTCCCGCTCCGCTCTCTCCGGTAATCGCAATAAAAGATCCGTGCAGGCGTAGATCCGCCTGCTGGATGCCGCCGATGTTTTTTACGTGCAGCTCTTCGAGCATCTCCTGTCATTCACTCCCGAAATCATCCTCATATTGATGACCCCAACGGAACTTTTCCTGCAAGAGCGAGTAATAATCCTTCTCCGGCATCGTAATGACGCTGATTTGACGCTCCCTGTCAAGGGAAACGCTGACGCTGTCACCGGGAAGGATTTCGTAACCAAGCTGGCCGTCCTGGGTCAGCATGATCTCCCGGTGCTGTCCCTCGGGGGTAATGGTAACCACATCCCTGTCACTGAAAATCATGGGCCGTGAATACAGGGTATGGGCGCAAATGGGCACCACCAGGACACAGTGAACATGGGGAGGGACGATCGGCCCCCCCGCGGAAAGGGCATACGCAGTCGAGCCCGTGGGTGTCGCGAGGATGATACCGTCGGCCCTCATGACACTGAGCTGCCTTTTCCCCACGGATATTGCCAGGGAGATCAGGCGCGCAAAAGGGCCCTTGGTGATAACAAGGTCATTGAGGGCAAAGACTTCGTGCTTTTTCGTGTCGCCCCTGTAGACGACACCATGAAGCATCGACCGTTTTTCAAGCAGGTAATCGCCTTCTGCAATCCTTCGGAGGTTTTCGGAAGCCTCTCTCGCGTCGCCACAGGAGAGGAACCCGAGGTGTCCTACGTTGATTCCGAACAGGGGGATATCGTGACCCAGGACATACCGGGTCGCCCTCAAAAATGTCCCGTCGCCTCCAAGGATAACCGCTACATCCACGGCCTCCTTCCATTCGGCGTCCGGTGTTTCCGGTTCACCGAGGACATGTGCTTCATGAGGGGGGAAGAGGAAGGGAATATTGTTCTTCCTGCCCCAGTTTACAAGCCGCGCGGCAAGGTTCAGTGCTTCATGTTTCTGGGTGTTCACAAGCATTCCGATCTTTGCAGGTTTCTTCACCTTTCCCGCCCCCTTTCGTCTCTTCGCCCGCCCTCGAAAAAACCTGGTGAATGCGCCGCTTCGACTGTCCGCACGACCCTTCGTTCCAGTTCACCTTCGTCGAGACAGCCCTCCCGGGATCCCGAGGAACCTTCCGCCTTGACAAGATGCAGGAGAAATTCCCTGTTTCCTTCAGGCCCCAAAAGGGGAGACACGTCGATTCCCGCTACAGACAGGCCGGTAACATCCAGAAGAAATGCGCAGAGGCTGCGCAGCACCTCTTCATGCACAGCCTGGTCCCTGACGACGCCCTTTTTGCCGACCTTTTCCCTGCCGGCTTCGAACTGGGGCTTGACCAGCGTGATACAGAGGCCACCCTTTTCAAGGACGGCGTCAACAACGGGCAAGATATGCCGCAGGGAGATGAAGGAGACATCGACCGTAACAAGGGAAACGCCTTCAAAGGATCCTGGTGACAAATCCCTCGCGTTCGTCCGCTCCATGACGACAACTCTCGGGTCATTGCGGAGCTTCCATGCCAGTTGCCCGTACCCGACATCGACAGCATACACTTTTTTCGCCCCTTTTTGGAGCAGGACATCGGTAAATCCACCGGTGGACGCACCGATGTCGACACAGCTTCTTCCCTCGACGAAAAATCCGAAAGAGTCAAGTGCCTGCAGAAGTTTCCAGGCTCCCCGACTGACCCATTCCTGTCCCTTGCCGGTCACCTCGATCGAGCAATCCCTGTGAACCATGGAAGCCGGTTTTTTCACCGGGAACCCGTCTACCAGGACTTTTCCCGAAAGGATCATCTCCCTGGCCATGGATCTCCCCGAGACAAATCCGTTCTCGACGAGAAGCTTGTCAAGGCGTTCCCGCTTTGGCGGCACGATACAGGTTCACCACGCTTTCGGCGGTCAGGCCGCAGTACTCCCATTGCCTCATTCTCGAGCCCTGTGGGACAAATGTGTCGCAAACTGCAACACTCTTCACCGGACAGAGGGATTTTCCCGACCCTGAAAGGGATGCAATCCGCTCTCCCACACCGGCTTTCCGGCTTCCTTCTTCGAGAACGACGGAAAAAGATCGCGACGCCAGAATCCCGGTGATCGTTTCAATGTCAAGAGGTTTGAGAAAGCGCAGGTCGACAATGGCGGGCTCCGGCACCCCGGCCTTCACCGCAGTCTCGCCGGCGGAAAGGGCCAGCGGAACCGTTGCGCCGTAGGCAAAAAGGGCCCATTCATCCCCCTGCCGCAATATCGCGGCTTTCCCCCACCCCGGCATCCCGGCCGGCAATCGTCCCGCCCGTTCAGCCGCCCTGCCTTTCGGGTAGCGGATCAGACAGGGGCCTTCCCTGCGCAAGGCTCCCTCGTACATCCACACCATTTCGGCAACATCCCTTGGAGCCATCAAGGTCAACCCGGGTATGGCCGAGCACCATGAAACATCGAAAAGCCCGTGGTGGGTCGGCCCATCCTCGCCGACTAGCCCTGCCCGGTCGACGGCAATAATGACAGGAAGTTTCTGCAGCGCCACATCGAGGACCAACTGATCCATGGCCCTCTGCAAAAAAGTCGAGTAGATCGACACCACGGGTCTGAGCCCTCCCAGAGCCATTCCTGCGGCAAAGCTCAGCAGATGTTCTTCGGCGATTCCCACGTCGAAAAAGCGGTCCGGAAAGGTCCTGCTGAATGACTCGAGCCTGGAACCGGCTTTCATAGCCGCCGTCAGACAGACGACCCGTTCATCCCGACGCGCCATCTCTTCGATCATGTCGGCCGAAAAGGAACTCCAGCTTTTGTCCGCCCACTGGACGTCGCCGGCCTCGAGGCAGGCTTCCTTTTTCTTCGGGGACAGGCCATGATATTTTTCGGGGTCCTTTTCAGCCTCAGCCAAACCTTTGCCCTTTTGTGTCACCACATGAAGAAGAAGCGGCTTGTCGTACAGACCGGCCAGACGGAAAATGTCCTCCATCTCCTGCAGGTCATGGCCGTCAAAAGGCCCCCAGTAACTGATGCCCAGTTCCTCGAACATGTTTTCCGGCTGCAGCAGATGCTTCAGTGACTGTTTGAGCCGGGAGAGCGTCCTTTCAATGCTCTGCCCCTTTGGCAGGTTTTTGCAATGCTGCTTGATGACGGCTTTCAGTTTCCTGTAAGCGGGATGAACGCTCATTCGTGCGATATGATCTGCGAACCCGCCGATGCTGGGACTGATCGACATGCGGTTTTCGTTCA
>JBNGCT010000003.1:0-50042 GCA_049974965.1 Thermovirgaceae bacterium | reverse complement strand
TTCCCACACTGTGTCATGATCCAAATCTTTCTCTTCACGGCGGCTGCTCCCTTTGCCTTGTGGACGTCAAGGGTGCCAAGAGTCTTGCTCGGGCCTGTTCCATGCCGGTTCAGGACGGAATGGAGATTGAAACCCACACAAAGAGGATTACCGGTGCGAGAAAACTAGCCCTGGAACTGCTTCTTTCCGACCACGTCGGAGACTGCCGGCCTCCCTGCCAACTTGCATGTCCCGCCCGGGGGGATGTCAAGGGATACGTCAACCTGGCCGCCGAGGGGAATTACAGGGCCGCCCGGGACATCCTGCACAAGAACATCACCCTCCCCGCCAGCATCGGCCGCGTCTGTCCGGCCCCCTGCGAGGAAAAATGCCGCAGGAACTTCGTCGATGACGAGCCGGTCTCCATCAGGGAAATCAAGCGTTTCATCGGGGACTGGGCCCTTGAAAAGGACGATTTGGGGGCAATACCTGAAATCAGCGAAAACGGGAAAAAGATCGCCGTCGTGGGTGGCGGACCCGGCGGCCTCTCTGCCGCGTACTTCCTCCGTCTGAAGGGCTACTCGGTAACCCTGTACGAAAAAGAAAGCAAGCTCGGTGGCATGATGCGCTACGGCATTCCCGACTACAGGCTTCCTCAGGCCGTTCTTGACAGCGAAACCCAGTGGCTCGTAGACCACGGGATTGATGTCAAGACGAACACGGAACTGGGTAAAGACATCACTCTGGAATCTCTCAAGGTCGAAAATGACGCCGTCGTTCTCGCTATGGGTTGCTGGACATCCATGCCGATGCGGGTTGCCGGCGAAGACCTGGAGGGCGTTCTTGCAGGAATTGATTTCCTTTACAGGGTCAACACCGGCCGGGACGTTACCGTCGGGAAGCATGTGGCCGTTATCGGTGGGGGTAACACCGCCATGGACGCTGCACGGAGCGCCCTCAGGAGGGGCGCCGAAAAGGTCTCCGTCATCTACCGCAGAAGCCGCGAGGAGATGCCCGCCGAGGATGTAGAAATCGAGGAAGCCGGCGAAGAGGGAGTGGAATTTATCTTTTTGGCATCTCCGAAATCCATAGAGGGTGACGGAAAAGTCGAAAGAATCCTCTGCGAGAAAATGGTCCTCGGCGAGCCTGATGTGTCGGGCCGCAGAAAACCCATCCCGACGGGGGAAACCTTCACCCTCGACGTAGTAACGGTGATTGCCGCCATCGGACAGCGCCCGGACCTCTCGGCATTGCCCGAGACCTTGCACGACGGGAAACGGATGCTGGTGGATGACCATTTCGCAACTCCTCTTGACGGGGTCTTTGTGTGCGGCGACCAGAAGACAGGACCCGACATCGCCATAGCCGCCATCGGAGCCGGCCACTGGACGGCCGAATCGGTCCATCACTACATTTCCGAGGGGATTCCTCACCGCCCCTTCGAATGCGACGTGGTACGCGATGATCTTGGACCGGAAGACTTTCTCGACCAGGAAAAACAGCCCCAGGAAAAACCACGAATCCTCGAGACCGCAGAAAGACTTTCGAAACCCTTCGAGGAATTCAACTACAGCCTCACAGAAGATCAGGTCCAAAGGGATGGAAGCCGTTGCATGAAGTGCGGCTGCCCTGATATCCACGAATGCAAGCTCAGGGCCTACGGAACCGAATATGAGGCGTCGCCCGACGCGTTTCCGAAAGACCTCTATTCAAGACCGGACCGGCCTGAAGAAGAAAACCCCTTCTACGTCCGGAACATGGACAAATGCGTCCAGTGCGGCAAGTGTGTCCGAATTTGCGAGGAGCAGGCCATTTACCATGCCATCGATTTCCAGAAACGCGGCATTGAGACCTTCGTGGGCCCGGGAGTTTCCCGCGGGATCGATGAATCGGACTGCGTCAACTGCGGCCTCTGCGTCCAGATCTGCCCCACGGGGGCACTCGTGGAAAAAACACAGCATGGGATCACGAGGCCGGAATACACCAAAACAGTCAAGACCGTCTGTTCATATTGCGGTGTCGGTTGCGAACTCGATGTACATGTGGATACCAAAACCGGGAAAATCGCCAACGTTACGACAGATTTCCAGAGCCCCACATCGTTGAACAAGGGCCGCGATTGCGTTAAAGGGCGCTTCGGGTGGAGGTTCGTCCATAATGAAGATCGACTGAAAAAACCACTCATCAAGGAAAACGGCTCTTTCCGCGAAATTGAATGGCCTGAAGCCCTCGATTTCATTGCAACACGCATGACGGAAATTCAAGAGAAGCATGGTCCCGACGCGCTGGGCTTCTTCTCCTCGGCAAGATGCACCAACGAGGAAAACTATCTTTTCCAGCGTTTCGCAAGGGAGGTGGCGGGCACAAACAACGTCGACCATTGTGCCCATCTCTGACACAGCGCCACTGTAAAAGGTCTCGGCGAGACCTTCGGAAGCGGCGCAATGACCAACGATTTTGATTCACTGAAACAGGCTGACGTCCTGCTGGTAATCGGGTCGAATACAACGGAAACCCACCCTGTCATCGGTTCCTGGATCAAGGAGCGGGTATCACAGGGTGCAAAACTTATTGTCTGCGACCCCCGCAGCATAGAACTGTCGCGGTATGCCGATTGCTATATCCGTCAAACAAGTGGAACCGACGTCGCACTGATAAACGGATTCATGCACGTCATCCTCCGGGATAACCTGCATGACGAAACGTTTCTCAAAGAACGAGTGGAAAATTTTGAAGCACTGAAAGAAATCGTAATGGAATACACCCCCGAAAAGACCAGCGCAATCACTGGCGTCGATGCTGTGCTTATCGAGAAAGCGGCGCGAACCTATGCGGAGGGGCCCAATTCGGCCATCTTTTATACCATGGGGATAACCCAGCATCAAAGCGGCACGGACAACGTCCGTTCCCTCGCCAATCTGGCAATGTTGTGCGGAATGATGGGAAGACCTGGAACGGGAGTCAACCCCTTGCGCGGACAGAACAACGTTCAGGGCGCATGTGACATGGGAGCTCTTCCCAACGTCTATACCGGGTATCAAAAGGTGGCAAAAGAAGACGTCAGAAAAAGAATGGAGGAGCTCTGGAAATGCGGCGATCTGCCGGAGTCGTCAGGACTGACGGTGGTCAAAATGATGGAGGCGGCCGGCAACGGTGATTTGAAGGGCCTTTACATCATGGGCGAGAACCCTATGGTCAGCGACCCCGACACCGAACATGTCAGACACAGCCTTGAAAACCTGTCTCTTCTCGTCGTTCAGGACATCTTTCTGACAGAAACGGCGGAACTGGCCGACATTGTCCTGCCTGCTGCATGCTGGGCTGAAAAAGAAGGGACCTACACCAATACCACACGTACCGTGCAGCGTGTCCGCAAGGCTGTGGAAGCCCCGGGTGAAGCTCTTACCGACTGGAAAATCATCACAAACCTGGCGAGGAGACTGGGAGCCGGATGGGAATATCAAAGCGCCTCAGAGATCTTCGACGATATTGCAAGGTGTACTCCGAGTTACGCAGGAATGAGTTACGGACGGCTCGAGAAAGCTCCTCTTTCCTGGCCCTGCCCAACCGGGGATCATCCGGGAACTCCGAATCTCCATGTGGGCAAATTCGCCAGGCCGAACGGGAAAGGCATTTTCGCTCCCTGCCGGTGGAAAACACCTCATGAATGGCCCGACGAGGAATACCCCTTCCTCGCATCCACGGGGCGCATTCTTTACCATTACCATACGGGAAGCATGAGCCGCCGTGGCCCGTCAGGCGAGCACATCAAGGAGATCTTCATAGAGCTCAATCCTGTTGACGCCGAATCTCTCGGTGTGGGACCCGGCGAAGAAATCATCGTCACTTCGAGACGAGGTTCATTGAAAGGCAAAACGAAACTTACCGACAGGGTTCCGCAGAAAATGGTGTTTTTGCCCTTCCATTTTGCAGAAGCTGCTGCAAACGTGTTGACGGCCGCAGTAATCGACCCTGATTCCGAAACACCTGCTTACAAGATCAGTGCTGTCAAGGTCGAAAAAGCATAGACGTTTTGCCCAAGGGAAACCGCGCTCTTGCATGGTTTCCCTTGGGCAAAATCTTGTTAAAAAACGAACATTCATTCAAAGGGGGAGTTTGTCATGAACTTCAAATCACCAGTGGAGCTGGCGAAAAGCGCGTGCGCCGTCGCGAAGGCCAAAAGCAGTTGGAACGTTCAGCAAATGTTGCTCATGGGGATACTGGCGGGAGCCTATATCGCCTTCGGGGGATTCCTTTCGACCGTCGTCACACAGGACGCGGCAAAATTTGTCGGGGTAGGGATTTCCAAGTTCCTGGGCGGCGCCGTATTTTCCGTAGGACTCATGATGGTCGTCATCGGCGGTGCCGAGCTTTTCACAGGCAACTGCCTGATGTCCCTCGGCACCTTCGCAGGATGCCAGCCTCTCTCTGGAGTCGTCAAGAACTGGATTTTCGTCTACCTCGGAAACCTTTTAGGCTCTCTTCTCGTTGCGGCACTAATCTACTACTCCGGACTCTGGAATGGCCAGGTGGGGGTCAACGCCCTTTCCATAGCCACGGGGAAAATGAACCTTCCCATTGGCCAGGCCTTTGTCCGGGGCATCCTCTGCAACTGGATCGTCGTCCTGGCAGTCTGGATGAGCATGGCGGCCACGGACATCGTCGGCAAGATTTTCGCCATCTTCTTCCCCATCATGACCTTTGTCGCATCCGGCTTCGAGCACAGTATCGCCAATATGTATTTCATGGGTCTGGGAATGTTTCTCAAAGGTAGCGACGCCGTGGTTTCGGCTTCGGGAATCGCTCCTGAAAAACTCGCAAACGTCGACCTGGGCGGGTATCTGCACAACCTTATCCCTGTAACGCTGGGGAATATTGTTGGAGGCGTCCTTTTCGTCGCTGTATTTTACTTCCTCGTCTTCCGCAACAAGCTGGAAGACGTCAAATAAAAAAGAAAGATGACCGGTGCGGGTTACGGCCATTGAGCCCGCACCGGTTTTTTGCCTTGCCTGTCCCCTGTCCTTTAGTTGCCCATTGCGGAAGCCAGTTCCGCAATGCGTTCAGGAACGGAATAAACATTCATCCGTCCTTCCCTCACGAACCCCACGAGGGTTATGCCAAGCCGTTCAGCGGCTTCAATCCCCGATGCTGTTGACGCCGATACACTCGCCACAAGCGGAATTTGGGCACCGAAAGCCTTATAAACCATGTCGGCGGGCAATCGACCTGAAACGGCCAGAAAGCACTCCATTGTTTTAACTCCGTTTTTGACAGCCCATCCCACAGTTTTGTCTACAGCATTATGCCGCCCGACGTCTTCGAAGCAGCAAAGTATTCTGCCCTTCGTGTCCGCCAGAATCGCAACGTGAACGCTGCCCGTCTGCCTGAAAAGAGGAGCCGCTGAAAGATCCTGCACCGCATTCTCCACAAAGGCGTATGGCACATGCCACTGTACGTCTAGCGGAAGCATTTTGTCTTTCGTCTCGGGATTTTCCTTCACGGCTTTGCTGAGGCAAGATGAGGCGGTATCGACAAAACGATGCAGCAGTAAAAGCCCTTTGCGCTTCACTTTCCTTTGTATTGAAATCCAGTTTGCACCGGTTTCCAGAGAAACAATATCGTCCCTGGAAAGAATCATCCTCCTTGAAAACAAGTGACCCAATGCCCACAGGTCCTCTTCACCGGGGGTAAGAACCACCGACACATCTTCCCTGCCATCCACCCTCAGGGCGACAATCTTTTCCTCCAGAACAAGGTCTTCTAAAAAATCGGCTGTTCCGGAGCGGTAGAGTTTCCATACCTTCTTTTTCGTCACGGCCTTATTCATTTATGTCACTCTCCATAAAGATATCAGAGAAGCTGGAGGCTCATCCAGCCACGATTGAAAACATCAGGGCCGCTGCGGTAATCGCTGCGGCCCTGACATGCCACCAATTGCAATAGGTGCATTCGTGACTGTTTGTTTCCAACTACCTTATTTTTCTTCCTCGGCCTCAGCTTCGGCCTGGGCGATGATCTTTTTCGTGATGTCCTGGGGCACCTCTTCGTAATGGGAATATTCCATGGTGAAATTCCCCCGTCCAGAGGTCATCGACCGGAGGATAATCGCATACCTGAACATCTCTGCAAGCGGAACCTGGGCCTTGACAACCTGAAGGTGGCCGCGGCTGTCTATTCCCATGATCTTCCCTCGCCGGCCGTTAAAGTCACCCATGACATCGCCGAGGTACTCTTCGGGGACCACGACCTCCACGTTCATGATCGGCTCAAGCAGAATGGGTGACGCCTCCGATATGGCTTTCTTGAAGGCCATGGATGCCGCGATCTTGAAAGCCATTTCCGACGAATCCACGTCATGGTAGGAGCCGAAAAACAGGATCGCCTTGACGTCAACGGTCGGGAATCCGGCCAGAACACCCTTCTGGATGGCCTCCCGGAGTCCCTTTTCGACGGCGGGGATGTAGGATTTCGGTACGGCGCCGCCGACGATCTTGTCTTCAAACTCGAATCCCTCACCCCTGGGAAGGGGCTGGAATTCTATGTGGACGTCTCCGTACTGTCCCCTGCCGCCTGTCTGTTTCTTGTATTTCCCCTGCGCCTTCGAGGGTTTCTTTATTGTCTCCCTGTAGGGAACCCTCGGTGTTTTCGTGTCAAGCTCGACGCCGTAGCGCTCCTTGATCTTGGACAGGAGGATGTCGATGTGAAGGTCACCCATTCCCGAAAGCACGCTGTCGAGGGTTTCAGGGTTCTTCTCGAAATGAAGCGTCGGGTCTTCTTCCAGCATTTTCCCGAGAGCCGTTGCAAGCTTGTCTTCGTCATTGCGACTCTTCGGAAGGACGGCGACGCTGTAGACCGGTTTGGGAAACCGTATCGGCGGAAAGGTCGCCTTTTCGCCTTTCACTGCAAGGGTGTCACCCACGACGGTGCTGTGCAGCTTCGGTATGGCGACGATATCTCCCGTCACGATCTCCTTGACGTCCTCTCCCTCTTTCCCTTTCATCAGCTTGAAAGCGCTGATGCGTTCTTCCTCCTCTTTGTTGACATTGAAAATCGGGCTTTCGCTGGAAAGGGCCCCCGAGAAAACCCGGAGGAAGGAAAGCTTGCCGACATAGGGGTCAACCATGATCTTGAAGCAAAGAGCCCTGAACGGGCCTTCGGAGTCATTGTCGACGACGATTTCCTCTTCACCTGAAACGGCTTTTCTGGGAGGCATATCCACCGGTGCCGGGCAGACGTCGGCAATGCTGTCAAGCAGCTGAAGGACCCCGATGTTGGAGGCACTCGAGCCGGGAATAACAGGAAAGATCTCCCTGTCCCTCACGGCTTTCCTGAGGGCCGGCAGGATTTCGTCAAGTCCAATTTCCTCGCCCTCCAGATAGCGCATCATGAGTTCGTCGTCGGACTCGACGATTTTCTCCAGAAGCGCCTCCCTGGCGGCTTCCACGTCACCCCGGATGTCCTCAGGAACCTCCGATTCGGTGAACTCCATGGTTCCGTCGCCCTTGTAGACAAAAGCCTTTTCCCCGAGGAGATCGACAACCCCCTTGAAGTCGGCCTCGCTTCCGATGGGAAGGGAAAGCGGCACAGCCTTGTCGGAAAGGAAGTCCTTTATGGTTCCCAGGGTTTTCTCGAAATCGGCATTCTCCCGCTCCATTTTGCTGATGTAGAAAACCGATGCAAGCCCGAGGTCTTCGGAAAACTCCCATGCTTTCTCCGTCTGCACCTCAACGCCGTGAACCCCACTGACAACGATGACGGCACTGTCGGTAACCCTCATGGCCGACCGGAGGTCGCCGATAAAATCCGCGTAGCCCGGACAGTCCAGAATGTGCAGGTGTCTTTCCTTGTGTTCCGCAGAAAAAACGGAGGTGTTGATAGAAATCTGCCGTTTCTGCTCCTCCACACCGAAGTCACTGAGGGTGTTCCCATCCTCAACGTTCCCGAGGCGCGTTGTCAGCCCCAGGTCAAAGGCTATCGCCTCCATCAGGGTCGTCTTCCCTGATCCTCCATGGCCAACAAGAGCCACGGTCCTGATGTTTTCCGGTCTCCGCGTCGCCATACACTGATACCTCCTCTATAGGTAAAAAACTGTACACGATTTTTTGTGATGCCGACCTCTCCAACAGTCGCGCACGCTTTATCTTAAGGGTCAGCAAAAAACCCGTCAACGCACCATCTTCTCGAGGGTCTTTCTGACTTCAGCAGCGTCAGCCTGTCCCCTCGTTTCACGCATGACCAGGCCGAAGAGAAATTTCAGTTTTTTGCCCTTTGGGTCTTTACCTGTACGGATTTCCTCGACCACTTCCTGCTCGTTTTCAAGAACCCCCTGAATGATGGTGCGAAGTTTTTCTCCACTTGCGGCTCCTTCCGCGAGTCCGAGAGATTCCGCGGCATCTCTTGCACTGCAGCCGTCTCGGAGCATTTCCCCCCACACGTCCTTGGCCGCCGTGTTCGAAAGGTTCCCTTGATCCACGGCCACGAGGAGTTGTGCCAGGTTTTCGGCTGACACCGGCGGTATTCCGGGGTCGAATCCTGCCTCGTTCATCAACCGCAGGACTTCCGTCCGGAACCAGTTGGCCGCACGTTTCGGACCGGCGCCCTCCCTGACGGTCTCTTCGAAGTATTCCGCCAGTTTCCTGCCGGAAATCAGCAGTTCCGTCTCCTTCTGATCAAGGCGATACTCCTTTCGGAAGCGCTCTTCCTTTTCCCAGGGAAGTTCCGGAAGGCTCTCGCGTACCATCTCTTTCAGCGATTCGGTGACAACCACGGGAGGAAGGTCCGGCTCCGGGAAGTACCGGTAGTCATGCGCCTCTTCTTTCCCCCTGGAGGAGACCGTCCGGCCCGCGGCGGCGTCCCAGTGCCGCGTTTCCTGCATGACAGAACCGGCGTTTTTGAGGATCTCCTCCTGCCGCTTTTCTTCGTACTCTAGAGCTTTTTCAAGGGCAGCCAGGGAATTCATGTTCTTGACTTCCACCTTTGAACCCAAACGCCCGTCCGGGAAAGTCCTCGAGATGTTTGCATCCACCCTGAGAGATCCCGATTCCATGTCACCGTCTGAAATTCCGAGATATCTGGCAAGCTGCCTCAGCCGGACCACGTAGTCACGCGCTTCACTCGGCGAACCCAGATCCGGTTCCGACACGATCTCGACGAGCGGGACGCCGGCCCGGTTGTAATCAACCAGACTGCCCGCCGACCCGGCAAGGCGGCCGCCTTTCGCCTCGTGGACAAGCTTTCCGGCGTCTTCTTCAAGATGAAGCCGGGTAATGCCTATCTTTTTCCTGCCCGCTTCCGTCTCGACAACCAGTGAGCCGCCGCTGGCGAGGGGAATGTCATACTGGCTTATCTGGTAGGCCTTCGGCAGGTCGGGATAAAAATAATTTTTCCTGTGAAACCACGTCAGGCCTGCAACGGTCGATCCCAGGGCGAGGGCTGCCCTGACGGCGAACTCGACGACCCTGCCGTTCAATACCGGAAGCGTTCCGGGAAGTCCAAGGCAGACAGGACAGATGTTCATGTTCGGGACAGCCCCGATATAGTCGGTGCTGCAGGAACAGAACATCTTGCTTTTCGTTGAAAGCTGTACATGCACCTCAAGGCCGATGACTGTCCGTGCTCCCTGAGCCATCACAGGTCCCTCCTTCCGGCAAGAGGCGCCGGCCCAAGGGCGTTTTCCACCGCGCGACCGCACTGCAGAAGCCGGCATTCCTCCCACCGTGGAGCCACAATCTGCACCCCGAGGGGCAGTCCGGTGCGGCTGCTCCCGGCATACATGGAAATTCCCGGCAGTCCGGCCAGGTTCACGGGCAGCGTAAAAACATCGCTCATGTACATCTGGACCGGGTCGTCGACAAGCTCCCCTTTCCGGAAGGGCAGAGAGGGTGTCGTCGGCATCAGGATCACGTCAGCATCCCGGAAAGCCTGGTCGAATTCCCTGCAGATGAGTCTTCTGACCTTCAGCGCCCTCAGGTAATAGGCGTCGTAGTAACCTGAACTCAGGACATAGGTGCCCGTGAGGATTCTTCTTTTGACTTCGCTTCCGAAACCCGCTCCCCTGGTTTTCAGGTATTGCCCCATGAGGTCGTCGGCAGCTTCACGTCTTCCGTAGCGGATGCCGTCATACCTGGCCAGGTTCGAGCTCGCTTCGGCCGGGGCAATGATGTAATAGCAGGGCAAGC
The DNA here is from genome assembly GCA_049974965.1 of Thermovirgaceae bacterium. Taxonomy (GTDB): domain Bacteria; phylum Synergistota; class Synergistia; order Synergistales; family Thermovirgaceae; genus UBA1876. Next base: position 39,885 of record JBNGCT010000003.1, on the reverse strand, counting down.
CCGCCTTTCCGGCGTTTGGAAGCCGCACATCTACAACGGAGGCTCCGGCATCTTCCAGTATGTCCGCGGTGATTGAAACCGCGCCTGCGAGTTCCTGATCCACGGCATCGTTGAGAAAATCCGGCACGATGCCGACTTTGATGCCTTCAAGGGACCCATTTCGCGCGGCCGTGACATAGTCGGGGCGTCTGCCCCCCAAGCAGGTGGCATCCTGCGGATCTTGGGGGCTTATGACATCAAGCATGAGCGCAAGGTCTTCCACGCTCCTCGCGAACGGTCCGATCTGGTCCAGTGAAGATGCAAAGGCCACGAGACCGAAACGGCTGACCAAACCGTAGGTCGGCTTGAGGCCGTAGACGCCGCAGAACGCAGCAGGCTGGCGTATTGATCCTCCCGTGTCACTTCCCAGAGCTACCGGTACATATCCTGCCGAAACGGACGCCGCACTGCCACCCGAACTTCCGCCGGGCACCCTTTCGGTATCCCAGGGGTTTGAAGCGGGGCCGTAGGCCGAATGTTCCGTGGAACTGCCCATGGCGAACTCGTCCATGTTGCTTTTCGCCACCACGATGGCACCCGCCTCACGCAGCTTCCTGATGACCCACGCGTCGTAGGGCGGTTTCCATCCCTCCAGGATCTTGCTCCCGCAGGTCGTCGGAATGCCCTCGGTGCACATGTTGTCCTTGACAACCACAGGAACGCCGGACAATGGGCCTTCCGCCTTTTGTACCTTTGCGAGCGTGTCGATCTCTTCGGCCTCTTTCTGCGCCCTTTCCCTTAACGTGGTGATCAGTGCATTCAGCTGTCCTTCCTGTGCTTCAATGGTCCGGAACACACTTTCTACAAGTTCTGCTGCACTGATTTCAGCGCTTTTGACCCTCGACGCGATTTCCGCCGCACCGTGGATTTCAGGCGTCATTGTTTTCCACCTCGCCCATAATCCTCGGCACCCTGAAGAAATCACCTTCGCTCAGCGCCGCCGCCGCAATGGCGGCATCCCTGCTTCCCCAAGGCTGGACTTTGTCTTCCCGCAGGGGGCATGATCTTTCTTCCTCCGGGTTGAAGGGGTCTATCCCGGTGAGGTCCACTTGTCCCAGGGAACGAAAATGTTCCAGAATTTCATTGAAGTGTTGCTGCATCTTCCCGACCTCTTCCCCGGCCACTTCGAGCCGGATGAGACGGGCGATATGTTTGACTTCGTCTTCGGTAACCATGCAAGACTCCTCCTTTTGGCAGGCCCGCGGGACGCGCGCTAGGTATCGGCTCCGGCTTCCCTGACCATGGAGACGAATTCGGCTTCATCGGCGACCCGGACACCGCGTTTGCGCGCTTCGTCAAGTTTGCTTCCGGGATTGGCTCCAACGACAAGAAGATTCGTCTTTCCGGAAACCCGGGACGCCGTAGACCCTCCAAGGCGTCGGACAAGATCCTCTGCTTGGCTTCTCGTCATGTTTTGCAGTTCACCGGTAAAAACGACGAAAAGTTCAGAGAGGGGCCCCTGCCCGTCAGATACCCGCTTTTGTGCGGTGAACCGCAGCCCGGCCGAGCGAAGCTTGTCTATCATTGTCCTGTTCTGCTCGTCCCTGAAGAAAGCTGCGACTGAAGCCGCTATTGTCGGTCCGATGCCTTCAATTGCGGAAAGCTCCTGCTCTTCGGCGTTCATCAGCTCATCCATCGAGCCGAATGACTGCGCCAGCAGCTCAGCCGCGGTTCCTCCCACGAAACGTATGCCCAGGGCCGCCAGAAGGTCCCGAAGAGGTCTGTTCTTTGATTCCTCAAGGGACCGAAGAATGGATTTCGCGTTTTTTTCGCCGAGCTTCCTCGTGGCGCCTTCCCCAGTCAGCTGCAGTTGCGCCAGACCCTCCACGTCCAGACGGTAAAGATCCGAGTAATCTTTTACCATGCCCGAATCGACGAGTTTTTCGACAATCTTTCCACCAAGGCCCCGGATTTCCATTCCCGACCGCGAGGTAAAATGGATGAGGCCCTCCCGTATCTGTGCCGGGCAGGTCCTGTTCGGGCATCTTATGGCGACTTCATTCGGCAGGCGGACGACATCGGACCCGCAGGCGGGGCATTTCTCGGGAATTCTGAAAGGCTGAACCCCTTCCGGGCGGGCCGCGAAATCCACCCGGAGTACCTCGGGAATGATTTCTCCAGCCTTGCGCACCCAGACCATGTCACCGACTCGTACATCTTTCCTTTCCACCTCATCGGCGTTGTGGAGGCTTGCCCTTTTGACAAGGGTTCCTGAAAGTTTTACAGGATCAAGATGCGCGATGGGCGTCAAGGCACCTGTTCTTCCAACGGAAATTTCGATCTCCTGCACGCGCGTCCGTTTTTCTTCGGGGGCGTACTTGTAGGCGATCGCCCATCTCGGCGTCTTCGCCGTCCGGCCGAGTTGTTCCCACAGGGAAAGATCATTCACCTTGACGACAACACCGTCGATGGCATAGGACAAATCATGCCGTTTTTCTTCCCACCTGTCGATGTACCCCAGAACGTCTTCCGTCGACGCGGCAAGTTCCTCTGTTCCCTGAATGGCGAAACCCAACTCTTTCAGCCGGTTCAGGATGTCCATCTGGGTGGTGATACCCTGTTCTTCAGGCCAGACGATCTGATATGCAAAAAAACGCAGGTTTCTTCCGGCCGTCACCTTCGGGTCCAGCTGCCTGAGACTTCCGGCGGCGGCATTGCGGGGGTTTGCGAAAAGCGCCTGCCCCTGCTCCTCCCTTTCGGCGTTCAACCGGGAAAAGGCATCTTTTGTCATAAGGACTTCGCCCCGTACTTCAAGGACGCCTTCCATGGGCGTTCTCGTCTTTAACGGAATAGAAGGGATCGTTCGCAGGTTTTTCGTCACGTTTTCACCGACGGTCCCGTTCCCCCGGGTCGCCCCCCCCACGAAGCGACCGTCTTCATACCGCAGCGAAACAGCCAGCCCGTCGATCTTCAACTCGCAGAAGTATTCCAGGTTCTTTCTTGAAACGGCCGTTTCGGTCCGCCTGAAAAAAGATCGCAGTTCCTCCTCGGAGAAGGCGTTTTCCAGGCTCAGCATCCGCACGCTGTGCCGCACCTTTTCGAATTCCTCGAGAGGCTCTCCGCCGACTCTTTGTGTCGGGGAATCAGCTGTCGCGAGATCGGGGAATCGCTCCTCGATCCCCCGCAACTCGCGCAGGAGGCCGTCATAGGCTTCATCGCTGATCTCGGGCTGATCAAGCACATAATAGAGATAGTTATGATGTTCTATCTCTTTCCTGAGCTCTTCAGCTCTTTTTGCCGCCTTCTCCCGTTCCATGCTACGCTCCCTGTACCGTCGTAATAACTGTCACGAAGTTCTCGGCCTCATCGTCGGGAAGAGGATCACGTCCCTGATCGAACGCGAGTCGGTCAGGAACATGACCAGCCTGTCGATCCCGACGCCGAGGCCCCCCGTGGGAGGAAGCCCGTACTCAAGAGCCGTGACGTAATCCTCGTCGTAAACATGCGCTTCTTCGTCGCCGGCCGCTTTGCGCCTCGCCTGCTGGAGAAACCGGTCCTTCTGGTCGAAAGGATCATTCAGCTCGCTGAACGCGTTGGCCACCTCGTTTCCATAAATGTAAAGTTCGAAACGATTGGTGAAATTCGGATCCTTCGGGTCTTTTTTCGCCAGCGGAGAAACCTCCGTGGGAAGACCCACGACGAAGGTCGGCTGGATAAGCGTATCCTCCACAAACGTTTCGAAGAGTTCCACCAGGACGCCGTAACGCGTTTCATTGCCGTCAATCTCGATTCCCTTGTCGCGGGCAAACTTCCTCGCTTCTTCGTCGCTATCCGTTCGATGAAGGTCGAATCCGCATTTTTCCTTTACCAGTTCAACCATGGACGCTCGCCGGAACGGCGGTTTCAGGTCGATTTCGGTCCCCTGGTACAGGATTTTCCGGTTCCCCGTGGCGTCTGCGGCGGCTACGATGAGCCGCTCCGTGAGATCCATGATGTCCTTGTAGTCCGCGTAGGCCCAATACACTTCAAGGGCCGTGAACTCCGGGTTGTGCATGATGTCGATACCTTCATTCCGGAAATTCTTCCCGATTTCGTACACCCTGCCGAACATGCCCACGATAAGCCGCTTGAGGTAAAGCTCCGTGGCTATTCGAAGGTAAAGGTCGATGTCCAGGGCATTGTGATGGGTCACGAAGGGTCTCGCGTTTGCGCCGCCTGCGATCGAGGACAGGATAGGCGTTTCAACTTCGATGGTGCCCTCCCTCTCGAGGACCTCCCGCAGGGCGCTGATGATCCGGGCACGTTTCCTGAAGGTTTCACGGACTTCAGGATTTGCTATGAGGTCAACGTAGCGCTGCCTGTAGCGCACCTCCGTATCTTTGAGTCCATGCCATTTTTCGGGAAGGGGCCGCATGGCCTTGGCGAGGAGTTCAAAACGTGTGACGAGGATCGAGAGTTCACCTCTCCTCGTCCTGAAAGGGTGTCCCACGACGCCCAGGATATCCCCGGAGTCCACCCATTTCTTGAAGAAGGCATACGCATCTTCCCCAAGTGTGTTCACCTGGAAATATAACTGGATCTGGTCCGTCTCGTCGGCCATGTCCGCGAAGGACGCCCTGCCGTGCTTTCGCAGTGTCATGAGCCGCCCCGCCGTGGTGATTTCCACGTCCTCGGCCTTTTCATCGGCACCGAGGGAGTCATAGGTCTCTTTGACATGGGAAACGGTATGCTTCACGTCCCATTTTTCATGCAGGAAGGGATCATACCCCTCCTCGCTTTTCAGGCGCGCAAGCTTGTCCGTTCGCTGCCTCAGTATTTCGTCTTCCGGCATCGTTCTTTCTTCCACGTTCTCAGACATTGAAACCGCTCCTTTCGGCGAGGCTCCGCCACTTCCGGAACACCTGCATCATTTCGTTCCATGTATGGGCCTGCGCCACATCACGACGGAACTGTGACGCGCCGCGCAACCCCTTAAAAATACTCGAGAGAAACCGCTTAAGCAAGACAAGGGCTGTTTTTTCACCCTCATCCCGGTAAAGGTCCTTTCCGAGTTCCAGCAGACTGTCCAGTTTCTTCTCTGGCGGGATGCGCTCCCTGTCGGAGTCTGTTTGGCCCATGTTCAAGCGGACCGACTTTCCGATGAGAAACACATCGCGAAGGAGTCCCCGTGCAAAAAGCACCGCGCAGGCACCCCCCTCCAGGTATTCCAGGGCATTTCCGGGCGTGAAGACATCTCCGCTGGCGCTGATCATGCCCGGAAATACCCTCGCGGCCTGAAGGACCGATTCCTTGTCGGCGACTCCTTCATAACGCTGCGCCGGCGTCCTTCCATGCAGCGTCACGTGATCCGCACCGGCCTGTAGCATGGATTCTATGAATTGAAGCGTGTTCAGCGGACCATCGGAGGAAAGAAGTCGCATCTTGATCCACACAGGACGTTCGAGGGTTTTCAATTCCCGGACCATGTCCCACGCAATGCCCTTGCGCCGCAGTAAGGCAGCTCCGGCGCCTTTTTTGATCACCTTCGGCATGGGACACGCCATATTGATCGAAAACGCCCCGAAAGAATCGAACCCCTCACGGAAGGCCCGTTCGGCTCCACCACTAAGGGTCTTTGCGTTTCCCGCAAAAAGCTGTAAAACCGTCGGTGCACCCTCCCCACCGTCGCGGAGCATTCTCAGGGTTTTCCGGTTTCCATGCAGGATGCCGGCACAGCTCACCATCTCGGTATGTGCAAGGCCCGCACCCTGCCTGACAAAGAACCGCCTGACGGCAGGCAAGGTAATTCCTGCCAGTGGAGCTATCCAAAAGGGATTGGACGTAACCAGTCCTCCGATTTCCCTTTCGCCTGGTTTCATCGACCTCTGTTCCTGTCATAAATAAGCCTGAGCCCTTCAAGGGTGATCCATGGCTCAACGGCATCTATGGCCTTCGAAAGCGGAGCGAGTCTTTCCGCATCGCCTCCCGTTGCGATGACAGGAGCCTTGCCGATCTCATGCATGATTTTTTCGGCGAGGGTGTCAACGAGTCCTGCAAAACCGTGAAGGATTCCCGACTGGATGGACTCCATCGTGTTTTTGCCGATGACGTGCCGGGGAATCTCAAAGGAAACCTTCGGAAGCTTCGCCGTCTTGCCGAAGAGCGCCTCTACGCTGGTCCCGAGACCCGGGGCAATGGTACCCCCGAGATATGTCCCCTTGTTCGATACGGCATCAAGGGTGATAGCGGTTCCAAAATCAACGATAACCAGGGGTTTTCCGTATTTCGCCATGCCTGCCACGGCGTTGACAAGCCTGTCTGCCCCGACATCGCCTGGAGCCTCGTAATCAATGGTCATACCCAGGTCAAGGGTGTGATCCACCCTGAGGCACGTGACACCCAGGTACCGCTCTATCCCTTCGGACCAGGGAAAATCCAGTGGCGGAACCACGCTTGAAAGAACCGCTCCTCTTATCGAAGGAGGGTCGATTCCGGTCAGATCTAGCAGGTTCAGCAAATACACACCGATTTCATCGGCTGTTCTGGTTTTCGACATCAGCCTCCAGTGACGTATCAGTTCGCGCTCGTGAAAAATTCCCATGACCGTCTGCGTGTTTCCGATATCCACGACCAACAGCATGTCTCCACCTCCGCGGCTTTCCGGTCTCGACGAAAGCCCGTTCTTTCATCCTTTTAAACGTACAGCGCGGCAAACGTTCCTGCCAGCGCGCCGGCAACGGCTGATCTTGCCATTTTTATCCCTGACCCTGATAAAGACAGAAAAACCAAAAGGGCACATACCACTCCCGCCGGGAAAAAACCCGCTCCTGCCTCTAAAGGTATTACCAGCGAGACGGCCTTCGCGCAACCGTGAAAGCTCTGAAGGACAAATTCCATTGCCCAGGCGGGGATTCCCGATCCCGGGACTTCCAAAAGCATCGGCAGGACAAGCACCGACAACACCGGCAGAAGAAGACCGAAAAGAGGTACGACGAATATGTTCATGACCATCCCCGCCACAGGAACGCTCCCAAAGGATCTCGAGATAAAGGCTCCCGTCACATACCATACCAGCGGGATTGCGAATCGGAAATATTTCGTTTTCCGCCGCGACGCGAAAGAACCCAAAACAATGGCGGCGGTGACGGAAAGCCTCCACCCCAGATCCCAGAACCACCAGGGGCTCCAGAAAAGCATCACCACGGCCGCAGCGGAAACGGCGTTCAGGGACCGCACCGGCCGACCCAACAGATCACCGGCGAAAGCGATCTGGAACATCAGCGCGGCGCGAAGGGCGCTCGCCGCTCCTCCAGAAAGGAGGACATAACCCCACATAAAAATGGAAGGGACCAGGACGCGCCGCCGTGCAATCTTTCGCAGGCAAAGTGCCACTATCCCGACATGAAACCCCGATATGGCAAGAATGTGGGAAGTCCCCCATTTACGGTGCTCCTCCGCAAGATCGGGGTCCCGGTTGCCAAGCCATGCCGCAAGTATGTAGCCTCTTGTGTTTCGGGGGACGTTCAGGAGGATCCGCTCTTTCAGGATATCCCGCCAGGTCGGGAAGGACCACCGGTAACGACCCCTTTTCTGGATTTTTGGATCCTGTACCTCCCCCAGAACGCCTCTCGCCCTCCAATAGGTTTGCTCCTCGAATTTCCCCGAATCCGGCGCCGGTTCGAAAAAACGCACGCGTCCCGCCAGGGCGACCCGGTCTCCTTCCCGAAACAGACCTGTGGCCGGCAGTTTGCAGCAGAAAACACCTTCACCTGTTTTTATGACAAGAGCCCGCCTGCTCCCCCAGGCTCTTTCCGAAATAACTGTTCCCATTGTTTCAAGCCGTGGAACCACCGCGTCTGAGACCGGTTTATCCAGCCTCGCCGCCGCTGTCACCGAGAAGGAAATGAAAACTCCCGTCAAGAAAATCAACATGCCTGCAAGACGGGGGCAGGGAGCAATGGTTCCCGAAAACGCCAGAAACCCCATAACAAGGATGCCCGTGGAGCAGGCCTTCCAGGCGGGCATTCCCAGCTCCAGCGAATAAAGCAGGACCCCGCATCCTGCAAGGAGGACAAAGGCCGGGGCTTCAGCCAGAACCGTCAGCGGCCCGCCTGTACCTGGTCCCTTATGGCTTTCAGTTTCGCCGGCCCGATTCCCTTGACTGAAAGCAGATCGTCCACGCATCTGAACGGACCCTCTTGTTCCCTGTGACGGATGATGGCTTCCGCCGTCTTCGGGCCGATCCCCGTCAGCCCCTCAAGGGTCTTCGCATCGGCAGTGTTGATGTCAATGAGCCCGTATCCTCGCCGAGACCCACCGAAAGCAACGGCTCCCGGAAGTCCCGCGCCCTGCGTCGAATGATCAAAGGCGGGTGGAACTGCCTCTGTCTTGTCCGGAACATGTATGTGCATCCCGTCTTCCAGTGGTGCCGCCATGTTAAAAGCTTCAGGCGCGGCCGAATCGGTCAGCCCTCCCGCCTGCTTTACGAGTTCGTAGACTCTCGAATCCGGCGGCAGTTTGTAAACACCCGGTCGACGTACCGCACCGGTGATATAGAGGACCCAATGCCCTTCTAGGCTTTCCTTTTTCGGAGAAGGGGTGCTTTCGGTTTCCCGGGGGATTTCTTCGCGGGTCAGGTGCAGTGCCGGACCCGCCACGTGCTTCGGCTCGTCACCCCCCCATCTTCCCGTAAAAGAAAGCACAAGAACAGATGCAGCAGCAAGGGACAAAAAACCCCCTATTAAAAAAAGAAGCCCCTTAAGCTTCACCAGGTCCTTCATCGGTGAATCGACCTCCGTCGATGTTTCCTCGGGGAATCAGCCTGCCATGAAGGTACCATTTCCCCGCCCGGTCGATCCGCACCTGCACCAGACGCCCGAGAAGGGATTCCGGTCCTTCAACAATAACAACCTTGTCCGTCACCGTTCTTCCCTGCAGCAGCCCGTCACCCTTCGGGGCCCGGCTGTCAAGGAGGACTTCGAAGGTCTTTCCGACGAGAGCGGTGTTGATCTCGGCGGATATCCGGGTCTGAACCCGGTTGACCTCGTTCAGGCGCCGTTTTTTCTCGTGATCGGGCACCTGATCATCCATGATGGAAGCCGCGGTTTTATCCCGCGGGGAATAGGCCGCCGAATGCAAAAGATCAAATTTGAACCGTTTCAACGCCGCCACGGAAGCCTCGAAATCCTCCTTGGTCTCCCCCGGGAAACCGACGATCAGATCACTCGTCACGGCCGATTCCGGGAGCGCTTTTCTTATCATTTCGACGATCGAGGCATATTCTTCAAGGGAATACCCGCGCCTCATGGCCTTGAGAATCCTGTCGCTCCCAGACTGTATTGGAAGGTTGATTGCCGGGCAGATTTCCGGGTTGTCCACCATGGCCTCTACGATATCCCTGGTAAAATCCCTGGGATGGGATGTGTAGAAGCGGATTCTGTCAACGAGTTTTTGGGCGGCCACGTCACGGAGCAATGAAGCAAAGGAATATCCGTTGTCAAAATCCGCTCCGTAAGAATTGACGTTTTGCCCGATCAGGCTGATTTCCCTCACCCCATCGGCAGCCAGTTCACGAACTTCACTGAGGATCTCATCGGGAGCCCTGGACCTGAACCTCCCGCGAACGTACGGAACGATGCAATAGGTACAGAAATTGTCGCACCCATGGGCGATGGTAAGAAAGGCCTTCAAGTGGTTTTCCCGCCGCAGGGGGGCACAGTCGAGATCATCCAGGCCGTTGGGGTCGTCAAGAAGAAGCAGGGCTTTCCCTCCCCCGACCACCTGTTCAAGACCTTCGGGGACACGTCCCAAGCTTCGGGGTCCCGCTACGAGGCGGACGTTCGGGAACCTGGAGAGAAAGGCGTCACCAAGCCTTTGTCCCATGCACCCGACCACTGCCACAAGAGGAGTTCCCCGCGAGCGGTGAAGGTGCTCCAGGCGGCCGATCTCGCTCCACACCTTCTGCTCGGCCTTGGCTCTGATGCTGCAGGTAATGAAGATGACCATCTCCGCAGCCTCTTCGGTGGTTTCTTCCCAGCCTCTCTCAAGCAGGGAAGTCCTCAACCTGTCGGCGTCGTAGACGTTCATCTGGCATCCGTAGACATGCAAGGCGAATCGGAACACTTTGAAAACCTCCCGGATCATTTACCCTTTGACCCATAATAAAGACGAAAACCAGAAAGACATGATACCATTTCCCCGTGGGTTAGTGGGAGTATCCTGGCAATCCGGGGGAATATCATGAAATACGAAAACAGCCGTTTATATTTTGCCTCTTTTGTTCGCACGGCACTGTTTGTGTGCCTTTTCTTTTCCACGAACCCCCTTTCGGCCGACACGCCGGGGCGAACCCTTCCCGACGTCCCCGGGTGGACGGGCACGGTTGTCGAAACGAGGACACTTTCCTCAGCGAAACAGGAAGAAGGGCGAATGGCGGAACGCTCCTACAAGAAGACGGACCGGCCCGAACGTGTCAGGGTGATACTGCTCGAGGGCCCCGGGACGGAGTGGCTTTCTTTCCCGAAAACCCATACAGAAGGGACGGATGGACCTGTGGGAACAGGAGCAACCTATATTCCTCTTGATATTTCCGGAAAATCCGCCGTTCTTGAGCGCCACCCGGTTCTCGGCTACAGTCTTGCCGTACGGCTGGACCCGGAGACAACCCTCACAATTGAAACAAAAGCGGGAAAAACATTGCTTCTGGATTTCTCGGAAAGGCTCCTCCAGCTAATTACTGATTGACGGCACCAAACCACTTTTGTCTCAGTTCTTCCATCCGGCCGTCCTGTTCCATAAGCGACAGGACACCGTTCACAGACTCCCGAAGGGGCACGGAGTCTTTCCTGAAACCGAAGGCCATGCCGGCTGTTTCCTCCAGGGTAAAGGCAATTCTGAGGTTTTCACCGAAGGCCTCCTCTTTTTTCAGGTATTCCCGGGCAACCGTTTCCTCGACAAGAGCAACCTCCGCCTCTTTCCGAAGCAAGGCGCGAAGGACATCATCGGTTCTCTGGTAGCGAAGGACGGAGATCTGTTTCTGCCGGCTGATGCACTGGTCCTGAACGGTCCCGAACTGGACCGCTACGGTCATCCCTCTGAGGTCTGCAATCTCCGAGAGACCCTCTGCAGTTTTTTGAACAACGACAGCGTCAGGTGAAAGGTAATAGACATCGGAAAAGGCAATTTGCTCCAGCCTTTCGGGAGTTATATCCATCCCCGCGGCAATCATGTCTATTCTTCCCGCCGTAAGGGCGGGAATAAGGGCGTCGAAGGCAATGTCCACAAAGACCGTTCCCATCTGCAGTTCTTCGGCGATTTCCCTGACAAGGTCGACTTCAAATCCGGCCAGTTTTCCGTTTTCCTCAAAAACAAAGGGAGGAAAGCTTTTTTCTGTACCGACGGTAAGTTTCGCCTTTGCAAAAACGGGATTTGCAGCCAAGTTCAGCGTCCAAGCCAATACCATAAATGCCGTCAGAATTTTTCCGTACATGACATCGCTCCTCTTTCCATGTGTTCAATAACCTTCATCATGTAGTATTTCTACAGGAATTCGCGTCACAAGGCAACGAAAAGCCCTTGTTCATTTTCCGCCTTTTTTCCTGACAGAAAGGGCTACACCAAGCGCCGAAGCCGAAGGGAGCGTCCCAAGGCAGGGCACACCCGCCTCGATAGCCGCGCGCCTGATGGCGAAACCGTCCTTTACGGCTCCCGGTGAGGCCGAGGGGACATTCACTACAAGATCCCAGTCTCGGCAACGTATGCGTTCCTGAAGACTCTCGCCCTTTTGGGTGGCCCTGCAGGGAACTCCCCACTTTTTGAGGACGGCTGCCGTCCCGCTTGTCGCGTCGATGTCCCACCCCAATGTAACGAAAGCGGCTGCAATTCCGCTGACATTGCCCTTCGCGGCATCGCTGACGGAAAAGAGCAACCGCCCGCTTTCAGGAAGATTCCACCCCGCTCCGCGAAGAGCCTCCCAAAGGGCTTCCGAGACGCTGTCCGCCACTCCAAGGGATTCACCGGTGGATTGCATCCCGGGCCCCAGTCGCGAATCGACTCCAGGGAGTTTTTCCGTCGAAAAAACAGGTACCTTGACTCCCACGGGCCCCTTCCCGTTGATCAGCCCTGTTTGACGGCCGGAGGATCCCAGGTCCCCCCCAAAAGCGACATGAACGGCCAATTCGACGAGGGGTATCCCCGTCAGTTTGGAGGCGATGGGTACCGTCCGGCTTGCCCTGGGGTTTGCTTCAATAACGTAAAGGTCCTCTCCGTCGAGGACAAACTGGATGTTGATCATACCCCTGACGCCCAGGGCTTCAGCGAGTTTTCGGGTAATCTCCGCGATCCTCTTCTTTTGGGATGCCCCGAGAGAGGCAGCGGGGAAGACGGCTATGGAGTCCCCGGAATGTACACCCGGCGGGTCAAGGTGTTCGAAAATGCCCGGTATCAATATGTCTTTGCCATCATATAGTGCGTCGACTTCAAACTCCCTTCCCGGGAGGAACCGGTCTATCAGCACCGTCTGGCCCGCTTCAGCCGCCAGGGCCATCCGGAGGACTTGCTCAAGCTCTTCTGGATTCGAAACCACCTGCATGGCCAATCCGCCGATAACGAAACTCGGCCTGACCATGACGGGATACCCTGTATTTTCCGCGCATTCCAGCCCTTCTTCTATGGTTGCGACAGCACCACCTTTGGGCTGGAGGATCCCCAGAGAATCCAGAAGGGCGGAAAAGCGTTCACGGTCTTCCGCCGTCCTGACTGCCTCCGGTGGCATTCCAAGAAGCGGGGTCCCGTTTTTTTCAAGCTCAAGGCCAAGCTTGAGAGAGGTTTGTCCGCCAAAACAGGCAAAGACCCCCTGGGCCTTTTCCCTGGCGATGACCGGCAGGACGTCTTCCGCCTTGAGAGGCTCGAAATACAACGCGTCGGACATGTCATGGTCGGTGCTTACCGTCTCGGGATTATTGTTGATCATGACGGCCCTCATGTTGCGCTTTCTCAGTGCTTCAACAGCTTTCACGCAGCAATAGTCAAATTCAACTCCCTGCCCGATCCTGATCGGGCCGGATCCCAAAACGACGATCGCCGGCCGTCGGTCGTCGCACATGCCGTCGTCGGCGCCGCTTCGTGTGCTGTACCAGTAACCGGATCCCGAGGGAATCTCCCCAGCGGTGCCGTCCACTTCCCTGTACCCCCGACGGAACCCGACCCATTCTTCACGCTTTCGGAGGCCTTCAACGGAAATGCCGCAAAACTCGGCGGTTTCTTCTTCGGGAAAATTGAACCGGGCCGCCTGTTTCAAAAGGTCTTCCAAAGGGCCGTGTGCCGAGAGTTCCGTCCTTAGGAAGGAAATTTTCGCCAGTTCCTCGATGAAAAACCGGTGCATCCCTGAAACCCGCGAAATCCCTGCCGCCTCATGTCCACGCCGCAACAGCTCCAGGACGGCCCAGATCCTTCGGTGAGTCGGCCTCTCTAACGCCCTGAAGAGGTCCCCGTCACCCATTTTCTCCACCTCCGGGTCAGCGATCCCGAAGGGTCCGTCGAGGGACCTCACGGCTTTCATCAAGGCTTCGACAAAACTGCACCCGATGGACATGACTTCCCCGGTGGATTTCATCCGTGTCCCGACGGCAGCGTCAGCCTTCGGGAATTTCTCGAAGGGCCACCGCGGGAATTTTACAACCACATAATCAAGGGCCGGTTCGGAAAGGGCACTCCCCACACCTGTCACCGGGTTCGGCATCTCCGTGAGTTTTTTGCCCAAGGCGATCTTCGCCGCCATCCTGGTTATGGGGTATCCGGTAGCCTTGCTCGCAAGGGCGCTCGACCGGCTTGCCCTGGGGTTCACCTCGATGACGGCGAATTCTTCTGCGTCGGGCGACAGGGCATACTGGACATTGCAGGCCCCGCGAACGTCGAGGGCCCCGACGATCCGGAAGGCCGATTCCCGGAACCGCTGCCACAACGAATCCTTCAGCGTCAGCGTCGGCGCCACCACGATGCTGTCTCCGGTGTGGACCCCCATGGGATCGATGTTTTCCATGCCGCAGACACACAGCGTGTTCCCGGCTTCATCGCGCATGACTTCCAGCTCGATTTCATGCCAGCCTTCAAGGTAACGTTCCACAAGCACCCTGGCCGCGGGAGAAGCATGGAGGCCTTCGGCCACGACGGTCCTTAGTTGGGCGTAGTCCCTTGCCACGCCGCCGCCTGTACCCCCCAGGGTGAAATCAGGCCTGATGACGAGAGGAAATCCTGCCTTTTCGGCGAAACCGACGGCGCTTTCCACATCTGCGACATAGGTGCTTTCTATGACCGGCTCGCCGATGGATTCCATGGTTTTCCTGAAGGCATTCCTGCCCTCGGCTTTTCTTATCGAATCAGGAGAAGTTCCGAGCACCGATACGCCATATTTTTGCCAGAGGCCTTTCTCGTCAAGCTCCACGGCCAGATTCAGTGCTATCTGGCCACCCAGGGTCGCCACCACCGCGTCAGGCCTGTGCATTCGCAGAATGTCTTCCACCACGTCCCCCGCGAGAGGGCGGATGTATACGACATCCGCCAGACTGACATCGGTCTGGATCGTGGCGGGGTTGCTGTTGAGGAGTATGACGCGGTGCCCTTCTTCCTTCAGGGCCCGGCATGCCTGGCTTCCCGAATAGTCGAACTCGGCCGCCTGTCCTATCCGGATCGGGCCTGATCCAATCACGAGAATCTGTTTTGCCCTCGTGGTACTCATCGGAACACTCCTTTTGCGTTTTCCAAAAATTCATCAAAAAAACGATTCCCGTCCCTTGGTCCGGGGGAACCCTCCGGGTGATACTGGACACCCATGAGGGGGAGCGCCTTGTGCCGAATCCCCTCCACGCTGCCGTCTCCGAGGTTCCTGTGGGTCACATCGAAACCCGCTCCCGCCAGAGACGCCTCCACGACTTCATAACCGTGGTTCTGGCTTGTGAGCCACCCTCTGCCGGAGGGAACGTGAAGAACCGCATGGTTGGCCCCCCTGTGTCCGTATCTCATCTTTTGGGTCCGGGCTCCAAGGGCCAAAGCAAGAAGCTGCATCCCGAGGCATACCCCCGCGACTGGGAGGCGTTCCGCCAGCAGCCTGACGTTCTCGGTTTCCTCGTCCAGAAGCGCCGGGTCACCCGGGCCGTTGCCCAACAGCACCCCGTCGGGCTCATACGCGAGAATCTCCTCGGGTTTCGCATCGTGCGGAAATCTTATGACGTGGCAATCCCGGCCCTCAAGCTCCCTGAGAATGCCCTCTTTCACCCCGTAATCGAGGACGCCGATTCGCGGGCCCTGCCCCGGTATTTCCGTCACGGTGCTTGCAGAGACGACACGAGCTGGATGGTTCCCGTCTTCCGGGCAAACACCATCTTGAGGCTCGACCACAATCGCGCCTTTCAACGACCCCCTCTCACGGAGGTGCCTGACAAGGCGTCGTGTATCAATCCCGTGAATCCAGGCAATTCCATTCAGAGCGAGCCACTCTTTCAAAGTCCCGCCGGCGTCCGTGGCGTCTTCGATGAAAGCCGCCACCATTCCCCGTACTTTCGGATATTCGCTTTCCAGTCTTTCCCTGTCTACGCCGTAGGTCCCCAACATAGGGAAAGCAAACACCACGATCTGACCTTCAAAGGACGGATCCGTCAAAGCCTGGGGATACCCCGAAGCGGCTGTATCGAAAACAACTTCACCCGTGGTTGTTCCCACACCGGTACCGGGCCAGAGGGTTCCGTCCTCCAGTTGCAGGAACATCTGCCTTTCTTTCACGAAAGCACCTCCAGAGTAAAGTGTTGTATATATAATCGTAAATATGTAACCAGAGTTTCGGTCAATCGGAATGATTATATGTCGCCGTCAGAGCTTGTCAAGCCTTGTCTCCTGGCTTTGTCTTATTCAAGGAAGAGGCTTCTGGAGGGAAAACCAAAGAAAAAGCGGAGGCAATGATCACCTCCGCCGGTTTTGGCTACGTAATGGTCGCAGTCTATTCTTCGGGTTCGAACATGTCCTTCCCGACTCCGCAAACGGGACATACCCAGCTCTCAGGAATGTCCTCAAAGGCCGTTCCCGGCTCTATGCCGCCATCGGGGTCGCCATTGGCAGGATCGTACACATACCCGCAAACGGTGCATACGTATTTCTTCATTGTTTCTTCCCCCTTGCCCGATAAGTTCTTGTATGCCATTATCCGTCATTATAAGATGCTTTCGAAAATATGGCAACGCATTACCCCGGCTGCCATCAGGGCCCCTGGATCGCATCATGATCCGGCACGGATAATTTTCGGAATTATCGAAGTCAGGCACTCGGCGCCTCCGGAAGTCACCAGGTAATCATCTTCCACCCTCATACCGCCCTCGCCATCGAAATACATCCCGGGCTCAATGGTGATGACGTCCCCCTCCTCAAGGACGCCCTCCGAGCGCGGCGACAAATATGGCTCTTCGTGAAGGTCAAGTCCGATCCCGTGACCGAGCCCGTGAGTGAATTGCTTTGCATACCCCGCTTCCTCTATGATTCTCCGTGCCGCTCCGTCGACTTCAGCGGCCCTTACTCCAGCTGAAACCAGCGACTCCGCCGCTGCCTGGGCTTCAAGTAAAATTTCGTGCCTACTTTGCCACTTTTTCGGAATTTCCCCGAAAAACAGGTTCCTCGTGACGTCGCATAGGTATCCCGAAAACCGCGCTCCAAAATCAATAGTCGCCCACTCTCCCGGCCCTATCTTCCGCTTTCCAGCGCGCCCGTGAGGGAGAGCGCTTCTTGGCCCGGAGGCGACGATAAATTCGTGATCCTGCCAGCCGCCGTCGGCTCCGCCCGTCTTGATGAAAAATTCCAGGGCCGCGGAGATCTCGTTCTCCGTCACACAAGCTTTGACGCCGGCGGCAACTTTCTCCAAAGCTGCGCCGGCGATGCGGGCGGCATGGCAAATGTTTTCCCTTTCACCCGGATCCTTGGCTCTTCGTATGGACCTCAGAAGACCTGATACATCCTCAAGGTCCGAGGCTCCGCCGATTTCCCTGAAAGTCGCTACGGGGAGACTCCGGCCGTCAATCCCGACCTTTTTGAGACCCTTTTTTGCCAGAAGCTCTTTTACGACCGTGGAAAGGGGTCTTTTCCCCTGCACGATGATATTGAAGTCGGATTGCTCCGATGCCTGCAACCTGTACCTGTCGTCGGTCACGAGAAGCTTTTCTGTCCCGGTGACGAGAAGGGCTGCGCTGCTTCCCCGAAACCCGGAAAAATAACAGGCGTTCTGCCAGCCGAGTCCCTCAATGACACAAAGGATGATGCCGTCGCACCCTGTTTTTTCCATCATCGCCCTGAGTTTTCCTAGCCGTGTTTCCGGAATTCCACTTTTGTCAGTCATGGGCCTGTCTTCTCTCCAAAAGGCCCCAGAGGGCCTCCGTCGCGTCCTGGGGGACGTTGCCTTTCCCTTCTGTGAACACTCCGACTTGTCTCGCTGCGATTCCTTCTTTCTCCAGCTTGGCCAAGGCCCCTGGAACTTTCTGTGGCGGCAGGGCTGCGAGAAGCACCCCGGAGGAAATCAGGTGCAGTGGATCAAAACCCAGAGCCTCGGCGCATCGTGTTGTCAGCTCATGTACGGGGAGACTTTCTGCATCGAGTTCGAATCCAAGATGGGTCAGACGCAGAATTTCCGCAATTCCACCGATGAGACCGCCTTCGGTGGGGTCGTGCATGAAACGGGCCCATTTCCTCAAGATCCGTGATTCGGGAAGAACGCTGATCAACTCCGTCCAAAGAGCGACTTCGTCTATTTCGTCCCCCGTCAATGTGCCATCCAGGAGGTCCGCCCTGTCGTTTGCCAATATGGACATGCCTTCCAACCCGATGTGCTTGGTGGCAATGAGGGCATCCCCGGGCTTGATGTTCTCTGCCCGGAGAACCATGTCGCCTGCACCGATCATCGTCGCTCCCAGGACGGGATAATCATAGCGGTCGTTGACCTCCGTATGTCCGCCGACAACGGCCACGCCCATTTCAAGACAGGCTTCGTGAATCTCCAGCATGATCCTCTCAAGGCGGTCCGTTTTAGTGTCGCCCGGGAAAATCAGGGTGGTTATCAGATAGAGGGGGTCACCGCCCTTGGAGGCAATATCGTTGGCATTGACAGTGACAAGCAGGCGTCCCGCCCTGTTGACGGCGCCTACGATCGGATCGGATGTTACGATCATATACTTGTTCCGGTTCCATTCGATGACTGCAGCATCTTCACCCACCCTCGGCCCGATCAGCACTTCCCGCCTCATCGCGCCTGAAAAGCCGAGCACCGTCGACTGCAGGATATCGGGAGGCAGTTTTCCTGAAGGCAGCGTCATTTTCGAATCGTTTTGTTCCATTTCATTCACCTCTTATGCTGAAAACGCACCCACAATAGTTCTGTCGATACAATTCCAGTTCCCTGCTTTTCAAAACGGAACGTCTGAACCCGTCCCGGCGTCTCCATATTCGTTGAATCCACTGTAACCCGTGCCTTTTCGCCAGCGCTTCGCCGATTCCGTTCACGAGGTCGGGTTTTTTGTGGGGGCTGATCGTGAGCGTTGTGCAGAGGGCATCAAAATCGCGCTCAACGGCACATTTTGCGGCTGCTTCGAACTGGCTCCGGAAACACAGGGCGCACCGGGGGCCGCCCTCCTCTTTGATCAATTCCATCCCGTTGCAGCGGGTGGCAACCCCGTGGATCCATTCCGACGGACGATAGGGCGCCTCGAAAAGCCTTTTCCCGAAGATTTTCGCAACATGCCTGACGGCGTCTCGCCTTTTTTCGTATTCATTGTAAGGATGGACGTTCGACCCGTAAAAAAAGCCTGACGTTTCGTACCCTTCATCGACCAGCTCGGGCCAGGGCACCGTCGCGTCGGGAGCACAACAAATATGGAGCAGAACTTTCCGCTTTTCCGCCAGGGCGGCCATGGCCCGTTATTTTCGCCCCTTTTCATCAGTTTCTCCAGCGGCTTCGGCCGTCTTTTTCCCCTGTGTCTTGGCCCCGAACAGGAGAAACCCGGTGTGTCCGATCATGGTATCCTCCGGCCTCAAACGTCGGCTGTTTGTCTTGTATGGACGCAACAGGATCTCCATAACCTGGAGATCCGCGAATCCCCATTCTTCAAGACCGTCCAGGACCTGAGCGACCTGGTTCGTGGTGGGAACAAGAATTCCAATCCGATGCCCCCCCGACAGGGCCCTCCAGGCATGCCCAAGGTAATCCCACGGGTTCGGCACATCCAGAAACAGGGCGTCCACTTCCTCTTCTTCAAAGCCTTCACCGATATCCCTGACTTTGAACTCGACCCGCTCAGCGACTCCCCATTTCCGGCAATTTCGTTCTGCGAGCTTCGAAAATTCCGGTCGTCGATCATAGGATATGACTTTTCCGTCCTCGCCGACGAAATGAGCCAGAACGGACGTCAGACTCCCCGAGCCGGTTCCGCATTCGATCACACGGGAACCTTGGCCAATGTTCAAAGCGAGAAGAATGAAGCCCGTATCCTTGGGGAACATGATCTGCGTTTTCCTTTTGACTCTCCGGCTGAATTCATGAATGGTCGGAGACAAAAGGCAGAACTCCCGCCCAAGGTGTGTCTTTACGCTCTCTCCAAGGGACTTCCCAAGGATATCGTCATGCCTGACGACGCCGAGCCGTGTATCCTGTCTGGAGCCTTCCTCAAGCTGAATGAGAAAGGAATCTGCCTTTTCCGGTGACCAGATGAACACCAGATCGCCGGGTCTCAACACTCCCATTCGTATCACTCCCGTCGGGGGACAAAGGGTTGTTCACAGGTCAAATCAAGAAAGCTGCTGGGAGGATTCGTAAATTTCCTGCATCCTGTCTTCGTTGCGGGCAAAGATGTCGATGATCTCGGGATCGAAATGGTCGGGCATGACCCTTCCGTCTCCCTCAAGGATAATACTGCAGGCAGCCTCATGTGAAAAGGATTCCTTGTAGGAGCGCTTCATGCGAAGGGCATCATAGGTGTCCGCCACAGCCACGATACGGGCTTCAATGGGGATATCCTCGCCGGCGATTCCGTACGGGTACCCGCACCCGTTCCATTTTTCATGATGGTAGAGGCAGATCTTTCTGCCGATTTCAAGCCACCTGGCGTCACCGATTATCTCGGCCCCCCAAATGGTGTGGCGTTTGACGATTTCAAATTCATCCTTTTCTAGGCCATTGGGGTTCGAAAGGATCTCCACAGGGACCCTCAGCTTGCCGATGTCATGAAGCCGTGAAAAAAGTGCCATATCATCGACATGCGATCCCGGCAGCCCCATGGTCGTCCCGAGAAAACGGCAATATTGCTCCATTCGCTCAAGGTGGTCCGCTGTTTCGTCATGATAGATGGCCGTCAGATTCTGCATTCTCGCCGTAAGGTACTGGTAGGAATTCCGAAGCTCCTGCAGGGCGGCGTTGGTGTTGAGCATTCCACCGATATGCGCCGCTATCGGAACAAGCAAATCGAGCACTTCCCTGTCCTCCGGACGTCTCGTCCGCCACCCGATCGTCAGGTTCCCCACGGCTTTTCCCATGTGAAACATCGGGATCGTAACCTGGCTTCGAATGTCCGGGTCGAGGGGGACGCAATTGCCTTCGACGTGAACATTTTCAAGCCAGACCGGAGTCTCGTGGGAGGCAGCTTCCCCGAAGGCTCCCGATGCCAAAGGCATTTTCACGCCCGAGAAAACGCTACCGAATCCGCTTCCCGCGAGTATGTGTATTTCTTCCTGTTCACGTTTGCCGATAAGGACTCCGTAGGCACCTGTCACGTCGCGCAGCCCCTCTGCAATGAGGATAAGCCCTCTCTGGAACCCCGAACCCATGGTGACCGTCCTGGAGACATCGAGAATCCTTCTCCAGATCCGGTCACGGGATATAAGGGCCTCGTTCGCCTCGGAAAGGGACTTGTTCAACGATGCGAGCTCCTCACTGCCGGAAATGAGCTTTTCCTGCTGGAACACATAGCTCTGGAGAGCGCTCGACAGGGTCTGGCAAAAGACCCTGACCTCCTTGATTCTGCTGCTGGAATTTATTTCCCTGATGCCTCCGGCCACATGCGACACAGTCGCCGCCAGGTCCCGGGAGGTGGTCGACCGGAAAAGCCTGTCCTGCATCCTGAGCGCGAGCCGGCTGACTTTGTCCATCGGATCAAGAACGTATTTGGCCACAAGGAGCGCGACAGTGCCGACCACGACGATGAAAAAAAGTTCTATTGCCGCCGTTATCGAAAGCCGGGAGAAAAGCAGCCAGAGGATGCGCCTCAGGGGATACAGGATATACAGTCTGAATTGACCGGAAACAACAGGAGTGCCTTTTCCCCAATATGTTTTGCCTGAAGCCGCTACAAACCAGCCCGAGGTGCCTTCAGCCAACCCGGAAGAGTTCTGTTCTGCCTGTCCCGTACTGAAGGCACTCCGGCTTTCCCAGAGTATTTCCCCGTTCGGGCCCGTCAAGGCCAGATGAGCTTCGAGTCCCGATGGCATGCGCTCAAGCAGCCAGGAAAAATACGGCTTTACGCCGAGAATGAATGTTTCTTTTCCAAAGGGAATTCGCTTTGCCAAAACGCCTCCCGTTCCCGGGGCGCCCGTCACAAGCGGCCTCCATTCATCCTGCAAGGTGGCCACTGCCTCGACAGGGGGAGGATCTCCGAAAACGGGATCGAGACCGGCGTTGCCTGCTTTGGCGATAAAACTGACTCCAAAAACCGTCTCGTCCTGTGGCTGGTAATCCGGGCGCAACATCAACGGGAAGGATTGTTCCAGACGGGCAAGATCTCTTTCCATTTCAAGGTTTACCAGGGAGAAGGCTGTGGTTGTGGTCCGGTCAAGCTCCGAAAGCTGTCGCCGGACCTCGACAACAGTATTCAGCACAAGGTGCCCGATGATCATGGTCATGAGAAAGATTATGAGTATGCCGAAAATTTTTCGGATTTTCATCTGTCTCTTCCTGCCTTTGGATTCTTCTGGTCTTCAGCAGTCAGGAACATGTGATCAGGACATCCGGACTTTTACATACTTCCCTCTCCAAGCCCGTCCGCGCAAGCGGTTTTCAGTGCCCTTTTCGTAATCATTTCAGGTATTCAGCTTGAAAAAGCCATTGATATTATTGTACACGATTAAACTCAGGCAGAACAAGGTCCCGCGCCTTCTCCTCAAGCCGGCCTCGGGAGGGATTTCTTTATTTAACGTTTCACTGCAGTCTGAAGGAGACCGGCACCAGTACAGCCGGCGGTGCTTTCGGGCTGAAAAGCCAACGTCCGACGGCCTGAAGCGCGGCCTTGTCGAGAGTGTCGAATCCACTGGATTCTTCCACCGAGAGTTTTTTCACCGTGCCTGCATCCGAAAGAAAGACCCGCAAAAGAACCTTTCCCTGTTCACCGCGCCTTCTTGCTGTCAGTGGATACACGGGCATGATTTTCTCTACAATCAGGTCTTCGGTAACCACAGGAAAAACCGCGGGTGTCCGGTTCTCGCCTCCTGCTCCGCTTTCTGCTGCTATATCACCGGTTTCCTTTTTTTCATTCCCGTTCTTTGCGCTACCTGGAACCAGTTCATCTTTTTCGCCTTCCCTGGAAAGACTGTTCTTGTCTTTTTTCGCAACGCTTTTGGCTGGAAATTTTTGCGGATCCGCTCCGGCCTGTCCTTGCGAAAAGACTTCAGGGGCTCCGCTCTTTGCAGGTTCCCGGCGCTTTTCGGTTTCTGCGGGTTCCTTCGGTTTCAAAGATTTCCGTGATTCTTTCTCAAGCGGCTCCGTCACCGCGTTGTCTCCGGTTTCGAGGGGGATTATTCCGGCGTCCTTTCGGGTTTTCTCCGGTTTTGCCGCTTCTTTTGGGACATCATGCTTTGTTTGCTCCTTCTGAACGGGGGCCTCTTCGTTTTTCACACCTGCCGGTTCCTGAAAAGCGTTTCCCTTGGCGGACACAACAAGTCTCACACGTAGCGGACCGGTTTCCGCTTTTTCAGGAACCCGGAGAGAAACCCGGCTCACGATGCCAAAACCCGCCAGATGCAGCAACAGGCTTATTAGCAGGAAAAATCCCAGTCTGTTCACGGAACGGGGTTATCCTCCACGGCCAGGTCAATGTGCCCCAACCCCACATTGCCGAGCGCATCAAGCACCTCGATGATCTTTCCGTACGCGGCTTCCCCGTCGGCGCGTATGAGAATTCTTTGCTCCCCGCTCTTTGCGGCCAGGGTCTTTGCCGCTTCCTCAGGTGTCAGGTTTTTTCCCTCGTAAAGGACCTCACCCTGTTTCGTCACCGTGATAACACTGAAAGAGCCCTCGACCTGCCCGCCTGTTCCTGCTGGCAGGTCCACTGAAATGCTCGACGCGGCAAAGGATGTGGTAAGGACAAAAAAGACGATGAGCATGAAAAGAACATCTATCAGGGGGGTGAGCTCTACATCAGTCGTATACCGTTTTCTCATTGGGGCCTGCATCACCTCCACCCACCCGAATCACGGCATTGACAAGTTCTTCTGCGGCTTTTGCGGCTCTCGGCCCGGGGTGAAACAACGAATCCGCCGATACGGTGACGATGCCGCCCCTTTGGACCGCCCTGACCGGCAGTCCCTCCAGGACAGACCTGAGATCGCTTTCCGAAAAGGTCATTCCCGTCGAGGCTGCAGCGACAACCAGCACATCAGGGTTGCGGACAAGCAGACCTTCCCTGTCGATTACCGGAAAGGTGTAGCGGATGTCGCCTGCTGCATTCGGGAGGTTTATCACATCCATGATATCGTCTATATAATTGTGACCGCCCGCAATCGTCAGGGGATCGTGCCAGACCACAACCATGACGGAAGGAGGATTTGCGCCGAACAGGCGGTCCACTTTCTTCTTCACTTCCGCCAGGTCATCCAGGATGTCTCTCCATGCGGCTTCACCCGCACCAGGCTTTCCAAGTTCCTCCGCAAGACGTTCCAGAGCAAGACGGATATCATCGAACCGCCGGTGGACGACCAGGCCGAGCACCAGGATTCCCAGGCTTTCAAGACGATCCAGCAGTTCTGCGTGGAAGGTCTTTACACCCACCACGAGGTCGGGGTCAAGAGCCAGTATCTTTTCGAGAGAAGGATCGTAATATCCGCCGACTTTCGGAAGATCCACGACATCTTCCGGAAACAGGTCAAAATCGGTCACGCCGACGACATCATCCCCGAACCCCATCGCGAAAAGCGACTCTGTGACGCTCGGTGCCAACGATACGATTCTTCGGGGGACTTCATGTCCCGCGATCGTTTCAGCCGGCAAAAAAACGTATGCACAGCCGACGGCGAGCACAAAAAGGAACAGCCTTTGAAAAACCTTGTTCATGATTGAACGTTCCTGTCGCTCCGGAGCATCTTTTCCCTGAGGAGAAAGTCCACCCCCCGCCACAGGGCCTCCTCGTTCTTCTCAACCCTGCTCACAAGATAGGCATGACAGAGAATGACCGGAACCGCGAGAGTAAGCCCTGCTACCGTCGTCAGCAAGGCCTTCCAGATTCCCTCGGCCATGACGTGCATATTCGAGCCGCTCATGGCTGGGAGATTTCTGAAGACATCGATCATTCCAAGAATCGTTCCCAGAAGCCCCAGAAGAGGTGCCACTCTCGCGATGACGGAAAGGAACCCGAGCCCGCGCTCCCACCGGAACAGCTCCCTTCGCACCTCCTGTTCCGCAAGGCTTTTCAGCGCTTCGGGGTCGGCTCCCCAATGCATGATGGCCACCCGGAAAACCCGGTGAAGGGAACTCTCTTTCTCGTTCACAAGATCCATTGCCTCTTCTTTCTCACCGTGATAGAGATGTTTGCCCAGGGCAAGTTCAAGTTCCTCCGGGTCGGTCGACGCCGAGCGGAAAAACCACAGCCTCTCCAGCACGATAGCGGCGGCAAGTATGGAAAGGCCGATGATTCCCCATATGACGGGTCCCCCTGCGGATAATAGGGTCATCAGAAAACCTCCATGTCAGACGTCAGTTGTTACCCTTGCAACAGGTTGACGGCGGCACGCACAAGATCATCCGCGGAAAGCCCCATTCTTTCGATGACCTCAGAAGATTTCCCCGAGTCTCCGTACCGATGCACACCCATCCGGAGCAGCCTTGTGGAAACGCCCTTTTCAGCAAGGGCCGTGCCCACCTGGCACCCAAGACCGGATTCCTTGTTGTGATCTTCGTAGGTAATAATCCTGCCGGTGGCCGCCGCATCCATCAGCGCTTCTTCATCAATCGACAGAGGACACCCGACATGATATATCCTGGCCGAAATACCCTCTTCGCGAAGTCTTTCCCAGGCGGCAACCGCCCTGTGCGCCATGTGTCCGCTGGTCATGATGGCCAGGTCCCCGCCGCTTCTGAGGAGATCGGCGCTGCCGTAGCGAAACCGGTAGTCTCCGGCGTAAAAGGGCTTTCCCTCTTCCGTTGTGATGACAGGCAGCTTGCTTCTTCCCATGGCCAGACAGATGTTGCCCCTTTCCGTGACAGCGTAGCGCGTCATCCTGTCGGCCTGGTTCGGATCGGCCGGGACAAGAAGTTTCCATCCGAAGAGGTTTCTCAGGAGTCCGATGTAATCGATGCATTGATGAGTCTCCCCATCCTCCCCGACATCCAGACCGACGTGGGTCACGGCCAGTTTGAGATTCGTGTCGTTGATATCGTTGAGGCGTTGCTGGTTGTAGACTTCCGAAATGCCGAAGACACCGAAATCGGCCCACAGGCTTGTGCAGCCGCCGATGGAGGCCGCTCCGGCCACCGTTGCTGTGGCATGTTCCTGTATGCCTGTTTCGAAGAACCATTCCGGACATTTTTTCGCGTACTCCGAAACCTTGACGGACCCTGCGAGATCGCAGTCAAAAACCAGTAACGGGCCTTTACCTTTCTTCCCGTAATTTGCTTCGCCCACATCGACGAGGGCTTTGCCGAAGGCGGAACGGCAGTCAGTGAATGCATCGGCGTCGTAATCTCTGGGGGTTCCTCCGTCGAGTCTCACTTCAGGAGCTTTTGCCGCGAACGCACTCGTCGGGGGCGGACTTTCTGCCCGTTTCTTCCGGTATTTGCCAAGGAGTCCCGGGTCCCCGCCGAGTTCTTTCATGGCTATTTCATAGTCTTCATCTTTCGGAGCCTTTCCATGGTAATCGGGAAGATCCTCCATAAAGGAGACCCCCTTTCCCATGACGGTCCGACACAGAAGAACCCGCGGCGTTTCTGAAAGACCTGCCTCGTAAAGCGAACCATAAAGTGCAACCGGGTCGTGACCGTCAACTTCCTCCACGTTCCACCCATCGGCTTCCCAAAGTGTTTTGAAATCGGCGGCCATGATGTTCTCGGTTCGACCCGAAATCTGGATATGGTTAACGTCCACCAGGACCGTCAGGTTCGAGAGACCATGATGTCTGGCGATCCGCCTTGCTTCGGCGACCTGTCCCTTGACCTGTTCTCCGTCGCCCATGAGGACATAGACGCGGCCCTTTTCCTTTCTGGCTTTTTTGGCAAGGGCGAAACCGACGCCTGCGGCAAGTCCCTGTCCAAGGTTCCCCGTTGACCAAAAGACCCCCGCCAGCTGTCGAACCACATGTCCCTGGTAGGGACTTCCGGCTTTCCGGAAAAGGGCAAGAACGTCGTCTTCCGGCAAAAGCCCGTAGCAGGCAAGGATGGAATAAACCGCAGGAGAGATATGTCCATGGCTCACCACGACCTTGTCCATGTCCTTCCCGGTTTTCGTTTCATCCCCGATTTTCGCCACACCGTAGGTCAGCAGGCACATCTCCATACTTGAAAGGGACCCCGCAGGATGGCCGCTGCCCGCAACCGCCGTCATTGTCACCGCACTGATCCTGCAAAGTTTTGCGGCATCACGAAGCTTTTCAACCACTTGAGGCGCCAGGGTCGCTTCAGGGAAGCTCTCAAGCGCCGATTTCAACGTCTTCAAGAATGGACACTCCTTCCGGCGGGAAGCATTTTCCTGTTCCCTTGCCCCGTTCAGTTACAGGATTATACCCCCGAAGCGGAACAAAAAAAACGGCGGCTCCCGAGAGCCGCCGCTGTGCCGTTGCTTCGGACCTCAGGCGATGGCTTCCCCCGGAGGCGTATAGGGCAGGTTGAAGGCTTCCGAAACTCCCTTGAATGTCACTTTGCCCTTGTACATGTTAAGCCCCTTGAGAATGGCTTCGTTGTCTCTGCAGGCCTGCTCCACGCCCTTGTTCGCAAGCTGGAGGCCATAGGGCAGGGTGTAATTGTTCAAGGCAAGGGTTGCCGTCCGCGAAAAGGCTCCGGGCATGTTGGCGACGCAGTAGTGGATCACGCCGTCGACGACAAAGACCGGATCGCTGTGGGTGGTCGGTTTCGAGGTTTCGGCGCATCCTCCCTGGTCGATGGCGACATCGACGACAACCGATCCGGGTTTCATGATCTTCAGATGTTCTTTCTTGATGAGCTTTGGAGCTTTTGCACCCGGAATCAGGACGGCGCCGACGACGATGTCGGCCTCGCGAAACGCCGCTTCAAGGACGATGGGATCGCTGTAAATCGGGAATACATTCGCCGGCATGATGGACTCGAGGTATTCCAGCCTGTCCGGATTGATGTCAAAGATGGAAACCCGGCAACCGAGTCCTGCAGCGACCTTTGCCGCATTTGCCCCCACGACGCCTCCGCCGACAACGACGACATTCGCCGGGGCCACGCCGGGAACACCCGTCGGCAAAAGCCCCTGCCCGCCGTTTGGCTTTGCAAGGAAGTAGGCACCCATCAGCGTTGACATGCGTCCGGCAATTTCGCTCATTGGCTTGAGGAGCGGAAGAGAACCGTTGGTCTCTGTCACCGTTTCATAGGCGAGGGCAATAATTTTCTTGTCCATGCAAGCCTTGGTCAGTTTCTCATCGGCGGCGAAATGAAAATAGGTGTAAATGAGCTGGTTCTCCTTCATCAGATCATACTCCTGGGGCAGCGGCTCTTTCACTTTTACGATCATGTCCACGCTGTCCCAGACTTCTTTTGCCGTATCGAGCAATTTGGCTCCGGCCGACGCATATTCTTCGTCGGTAATCCCCGAGCCCAGGCCTGCACCTTTCTCGACGAAGACCTCGTGACCGGCTTTCGTGTAAGCCTGCACGGCTGCAGGGACCAACCCGACGCGATACTCGTGGTTCTTGACTTCTTTCGGACATCCGATTTTCATGAAATGCTTCGCCTCCCGTGGATAGGAATTTTTAACTTGCGTTCAATTTCACAATTTTCCTCACAAAAGTTATCATCCAGCCCACCTGCTACACAGGTACGAAATACATGAAACCCTGTCTAGATGTAAACCCGTTCCACCCTCTTCGTGAAAAGATTTGGAATCTCATAATTTATGGTTTGCAGTAGGCCCGCGGTTTCCTCGGGCGTGACACTTTCCGAACCCTGACGGCCCACGAGCACGACTTCGTCTCCAACCTCCGCCTCAGGTATGTGTGTCACATCCACCATGGTCTGGTCCATGCAGATGCTTCCGATCACAGGCGCCCTTTTCCCCCTGATCAGGACATCGGCTTTCATCGACAGCGGACGCGTGTAGCCATCGTGATACCCTACGGGAAGGACGGCGACCCGCTCTTTCCCTCTTGTCATGTATTTCAAACCGTAACCGACTCCGCTTCCGGGGGGCAGCTCCCTCAGGACGGCGACCTGCGTGATGACCCTGAAAACAGGTTCCAGATCGAAGGGGCGCTCACACCATCCGGAAGGCCACATCCCGTACATGATGAGCCCCGGGCGAACGGCATCGAGATGCATGTCCCGACAGTTTACCGTTGCTGCGCTGTTGCAGCAATGACGCAGCCGAAACCTCACGCCTTTCGTCCGGAACATCGCAAGGACCTCGCCGAAGCGGCGGAACTGGGTCCTCGTGTAGTCGAGGTTCCTCTCGTCAGCAGTGGCGAAATGGGTAAAAATACCTTCCATTTCCAGACCCGTAAAACGCAGGATCTCTTCGACGGCACCGGGAGCTTCTTGAGGCAGAAAACCTATTCTTCCCATGCCCGTATCGATCTTCAGGTGGAATCGTCCGACTTTCCCGGCTCCGCCTGCGGCCTTTCCCAGCGCCTCGGCGAAGGCGATATCCGTCACGGCGGGCGTGATATCCCGTTCCACAAATTCTTTCGCGGCCTCTTTCGGGGACGGTCCCATGACAAGAACCGGGACAAAGACCCCCGCGTCCCGCAACGCAACCGCCTCGTCAGGTGTCGCGACGGCAAGACGTGAGCACCCGGCCTCCAGGCAGGCTTTTGCGACGCGTTCCATTCCCATGCCATACCCGTCAGCCTTGACGACGGCCATCAGGTTTGCATTGGGGCTGACAAAATCCTGGATCTTCGAAATGTTCCGTTTCAGGTTCGTCAGACTGACTTCCATCCGCGTCGGTCGGAGCATCCTGTTCCTCCTTTTCATTCTCAAAGGGGCGGCATAGCCCCGCCCCTTTGAGAAACACTGCTTTGCCTTGCCGATTGCTATTTCTCGGATTCCGCCTTGATCTTGCCTTTCGCCCGTTTCTGGTCGAAATCCTTCACGATCTTGCGCATTTCATTGGACAACCAGAGCAGCGCCACGAGGTTGGGTGCCGCCATGAGGCCGTTCATCGTATCGGAAAGATTCCAGATGTTGGCGAGGAATTTCCCTCCTCCTCCCCAGGCACCGACGACGACGACGACAATCCAGAGGACCTTGTAGACGGGTGCGATCTTCAGCCCGAAGATATACGTCGCCCCTGTCTCACCGTACCAGTACCAACCGAGGATCGTCGAGAAAGCGAACATGGCAAGCCCGAGTGACAGGATCATGACCCCCGGCTGTCCCAGGACGGTGCTGAAGGCCGTCAGCGTGAGCTGGGCGCCCGTCAGGTCGGGATAATCGACAAGCGTACCCGTTGTCAGGATGCCGATGCAGGTGATCGAACAGACGACGATAGTATCCATGAACACCTCGAAAATGCCGTAACAGCCCTGCTTGGCGGGATGGTCCGTGACGGCCGTGGCGTGAACCATGGGAGCCGATCCGAGGCCCGCTTCGTTGGAGAAAACGCCCCGGGCCACACCCTTTGTGAGGGCCATTTTGATCGACCATCCGGCTATGGCGCCCGGCATGGCCATGGGGTCATTGAAGGCATAATACACGGCATTGCTG
The DNA here is from genome assembly GCA_049974965.1 of Thermovirgaceae bacterium. Classification (GTDB taxonomy): domain Bacteria; phylum Synergistota; class Synergistia; order Synergistales; family Thermovirgaceae; genus UBA1876. The sequence continues at coordinate 9,767 of JBNGCT010000003.1, read as the reverse complement.
ATTGCCTGAGGAATAAGATCAGCGTGCAAAGCGATAACGAGGACACCGCCGATGATGTAAAACACCGCCATGGCGGGAACAAGGTAGGTCGTGACCTCGGCGATCCGCTTCAGGCCGCCGATGATGACCAGTGCCACCAGTATCGCCATGCCGACACCGGAAACCCAGTGAGGAACACCGAATCCCAGGTTGAGGGCCTCCGCCGTGGAATTGGCCTGGATGGCGTTGCCGATACCGAAGGCGGCGAAGGTGGCAAAGAAGGCAAACAGCCAGGCCAGCCATTTCTGGCCGAGGCCCTTCTCCATGACGTACATGGTGCCTCCGCGCCAGTTGCCCTCAGGGTCCTTCTCCCTGAACTTGACCGCGAGGGCTACTTCCGTCATCTTCGTAGCCATGCCGAAGACCGCCGTGATCCACATCCAGAACAAAGCGCCCGGGCCGCCAAGGTGGATGGCCGTCGCCGCTCCGGCAATGTTCCCCGACCCCAGTGTCGAAGCCAGGGCTGTGGCCAGCGCCCCGAAGGCGGAGATTGTTCCTTCGCCTTCTGCCTTTTTACCGAGTTGGCCGAAAATCTCCTTGAACATGAATCCGAAATACCGGACCTGGGGGAACCCGAGGATAACCGTCAGATATATACCCGTACCGACCAGCAACGCCAGCATGGGCGGGCCCCATACGATGCCGTTGACGACTCCGTTGATTTTCATCAACGCTTCCATGTCAGTACACCCCTCCTCATGTTTTTCCCTGGTTCTGAGTTACCGCCTCTCTCCGCTCTTCCCGGTTCCCTGAAGTTATTCAACCCTCCCCTCATTAAAATATTCAATCTATTTTTTCATTATAGCAGGTACCGGAAAACGTACGTTGTGACGCTCTTTGCTTTTTCAGGGGTTCACTTAAAAAAATGACAAGAATGCCGTCAAGAAACAAACGTAATGTTATCAGGTTCACATATATAGGATAACATCACCTGGCCTGACTTCCCTTTCAAGGTTCCCGGGCCTGTATATATCGCCGTATTTGTTCCAAATCCGTCTTATTCGTAAAAAAACCGGGATGAAGGGGCGCCTCGGGGCCCCTTCACCACCTCGACGTCATTTTACAGGTATTTCTTTTCCCGCAGGATTTCCGTCGCTTCGGCAACGCGGGCTGAAGCGACCTTGACCACGGGGCCCGTGCACCCCATGGCCGATTCCGCATAAATACCGCTTTCCCAAAGCTCCCGCACGGCGTCCTCGATGGAGAGCACATCCACCCCGTGCAGCTCCTCATCGGTTGGTTCCGCGGGAGGGGCCTTTATGTCCTTTTCCTCGGAGGCCTTCGGTGCGGGCGCCGTGGCGGAGAGAATTTCTTTGAGCCCCGCCGTGTCCGCCTGGTTGAGCTCGTCGATGACCCGCAGTGCCGCTTTGCCTTGTACCGCATCAGCTGTAAGCCGTATGGCATTCGCAATAACCGGTGCGCCCGAGGCCCGGGAAATGATCGACACCACGTTCTTCCAGTTTTTCCCCACCGCAGGTCCGTATCCCCACCCGAGGGATTCGTAACTTCCGCCGGTGGAATACGCCGAGAAGAGCTTCATGAGCACGTTTCCCGTGAGAGTGTCCGTCACACAGACATCGACAGCACCCGCCAGGATGTCGTTTCCCCTGAGAACCGCTCCACCGTCCTTTCGCACGCTTTCACCGAAACGAATGTCGTATCCTTTTTCGGCAAGCTCCCTGAGGCTCCTGTAAACCGTCTGGGCTCCGTCAACATTCAGGATTCCAACGGTCGGGTTTTCTATTCCCGCAGATTTTGCGACGGCGATACCGTAAATGGCGTTCAGCACCATGGCTTCTATCCGCGAGGTTGCACTGGTACCCGTCGTGGAGGCGATGAACATGGGTTTCCCCCTGGCGGGCGTCATCACACGGCCGACGGTGGTTACGCCGAGGGGAAAGGGATAATGCAAGGCGACTGCCCCGTCGATGCTGCCGTCTTTCATGGCTTTTTCCATACCCTTCGCCACGGCGTTTTCGTCACCGGCCGTTTCGATCCATTCGAGGCCGCCGCTTTGACCCTGTTTCGGTCCGATCATGACAACCTGGATGTCCCGGTATCTCCCCGCGGCTTCCAGGGCTCCTCCCAGAAGTTCTTCTGAACCCAGCTCGCTTCCCGACGCCATGAGGCCGATTTTCGTGACGGGACCGCCCGTACGGGCTGTATTTATAACGTCTGCGAGTTCCTCTCCTATCATTTTACGAAGCTGCGACATGAAAGACACTCCCCGTCAGTCTTTCCGGAGCCCTTCGGCGATTTCGGCCAGCGCATCAAGCAGGGCTTCCCTGATGTCTTCTTTCGTGAGGCCTTCCTGGCCCTGGGGCCCAGCGGGTTTTTCTATGACGAAGGACGCACCGTCCGAGAGGTTCGTCAGCCGCGCCAGGAAGAGGCTCCCCTTCCCGATAATCATCACCCGATCCATCTCGTTCGAGAGTATGGCATCGCAGGCGTGGCCTATGAACGGAACACCCGAGGGGATGTGCCCCTGGGTGTGCGCAAAGCCGGGCATGCCCTTTTGAGAAACAAAATCGTTCATGGCGCTTTTTTCAAGTTGCCCTTTCATAACAGCCAAAGCGGCTATCATCTTGAAGTTCGCCGTCGGGACATCTCCGGCTCCGGCTGGAACGGTTATCTCGGGAATGTGCAGCTCTGCAGCGTATTTGTCAATGTCGCCGAACCCGAGTCCCAGTTTCTGGAGCGGATCCCACACCAACGCCCCCGTGATCGCTTGCGGCGATGATCCCGCACCGACGGTGTGTTTCCCCACCGCATCCAGCCGTATGACAGGCGCCTTCCCGTCCTCGGGGCCCAGGAGCACGGCAAAACCACCGAGACAATCCTCCAGGGCGGGCATATCTTTCCGGACGTGATCCCGGCTGTTCATGTACAGTTTCGGGACGGCTCCGCCCGCCACAACGGCGACGTTCTTCCTGACGCCTCCAGCCACCTGCGCGCCCGCCGCGATCACGGCATTCACGGGACCGGCGCAAAAGCTCCTGACGTCGAAACCGCTCGCGTTGACACATCCGGCAATCTCGGCCACGGCCTTCGCGAAGTTGCCGCCGCCGCGCTGGTTTGCGTCACCTGCGGCCTCTTCCGAACATTCAACGACAAAGTCGATATCCTCCGGGGAAACCCCGGAATTCTTTATCAGGTACAAAAGAGAAAGAACGGCGCTCGCCTTGGAGGCGATGTTCTCCATGAGCACGTAGGACGAAAGACATTCGTCCGTTTCATGCCCTTTCCGGCTGCACCCGACAATTTTATCTTTCAGGTAAATCGGAAGGGCTCCGTGCCTTTCTATCTCTTCTTCAATTTCGGGCGCAGGGTGTCCCTTTTCAAGTTTCTTCAGCTGTTTTTCTTCGAGCAGCTGGTGGTTCGCCAGCTTTTCGGAGATGGCCGCCGCAAACTTCTCATCCAGCCAGATGATGTCAAAGACATCACATATGTCCATAAGCCCGATGAATTCGTCTTCGGGCATTATTTCCCCGTATTTGCCGTTTCTCGACGCCTGGTCAAGCCTGTTTTCATACATGGGGGCAGGCTGCCGGGAAAGGGTTTCAAGATCCATGGCACCGATATAGGCCTGGTTCGCCGCGTATGAACAGGCTTCTTCGAAAGTCTGCATTTTATCCTTGAGCTTCTGTAAATATTCAGTCTCTCCCCGTGCTTCCCGTTCCGTAAAGGGCGTGATTCCGTAATGAAAGGCCAGATGCGGCACGTGATTCAAACAATAGGCATATCCCTGGATCGAAACATTCGCCATAACCCTTTCCTCCTCCACACAAGACACTCTTGTCCTGCCGGGCCCGGCACCTTGTGGCACCGGACCCGGCTGTCAATCAAGCATGCTTAGTCGTTGAATACAGTCTGTTCGTCCACCGGCGTCTGCAAGGCAAGAAGCGCTTTCTTCACGAGAGCCTTGCGCAATTTCTTTTCCTCGGCCGGTGTCTTCTCCGGGTCACCGAGAGGATGTGGAATGGCGACCGCCGGAACGATCCTGTTCGCACCAACCGTCAGTGAAATGGGGACGATGGTGCAGACATGAGCCACCGGAAGCCCTGCTCGTTCGATTTCCTTTACGATCGTTGCACCGCAACGAGTGCAGGTTCCTCAGGTGGATGTGACGATAACGGCATCCACATTATGATCCTTGAGCTTTTCGGCGATTTCGCTTCCGTAGCGGGATGCATTCGCAACGGACGTACCGTTCCCGACGGTGCTGTAGAAGACTTCGTGGAACTTCCCGATCACGCCTTCTTTTGCCAGTTCCCTCATCGCGTCGACGGGAAGCACCCTGTTCGGGTCATCGTTCGCATAGGTCGGATCATAGCCGCCGTGGGCGGTTTCATGTGTTTCGGCAGAAATGGCTTCCATGCCCTCCAGGCTGTATTCACCGTATTTCGATGCGCTGGAGGCCTCGATGTGGTCGGGGTTCCCTTTCGGGACGATTCCGCCCGACGTCACAAGGCCGACCGTCGCCTCTGACATGTCCGCAATCGGTGGATTCGGCGGAACCCTGTCGAAGGCCGGCATGGGGTATTCCGTGTTGAAAGTTTCGCCTTTGAGTTTTTTGACAAGCATGTCCAGGGCTCTTTCGGCGCCGGTCTTTTCGGCAAAGAAATTCACCCGGACGCCTCGGGGAATGTAGCCTTCGTCCTCGGGTTTCCCGAGAGGCTCGCCCCTGAGCTGCTTGAGTATAATCCGTGCCATTGCCGGCACGGCGTCTTTCATTCCCCTTGCGCTGTCCGCCGTTTCGACAATGTACGTGGACTTCCTGTACATATCCACGCCCGGATTTTCCGTGTACATGCCGGTGACGGCAGGAAGCGAAAGCTCCTTTGCGACGGTCTCGCAAATGTCGCCGCAGGCCGTTCCGTAGCGACCGGCATTAAAGGCCGGCCCCGCGATCAGACCGTCGGCTTCGAATTTCTTCACCAGTTCCAGAACTTCCTGCCTGGCTTTCTCGATGTTGTCGGCGAAGTAGGAATCACCGCAGATAATTGTCCCCACAACTTCGGCTTCTTCCCCGAAAGCCTGATTCAGGGCCATACCCGGCCCTACAGCCCCATTCCGAGCCTCAGGCGGAACATTGGCTTTGTCCTCGCCCCCGATCCCGGCGAAAAACTGGTTGATATAGTGCACTACCTTAAAGGCCATCTACCCACCCCCTTTCCAGGAATTGTCTTTCCCTATACCGAATACTTGCTGTACTGGTTTCGTATGCCTTTCACGGCAGTGGCGAGGGCCTCGCCATCGAGGACCATTTCCATCATGCCGATCTGGTCTTCCCAGACGGCCTGATCGGCCTCTTCCCTTATTTCCGGCTCGAGTACGTGGTACACGGCGAGCCCCAACGGGGCTCCTGCCAAAGGACCTGCAAAGGTCGGATCTCCGTTCGTGACCGTTTCCGCGTAAATCTCTGCGCCTTCCGCATCGGAAGAGCCCAGGATCACGACAACGTTCTCCGGTCCGAACTTTTCAGCGGCGTCTTTGACACGCTGCTGGTTCTGCAGGTCCATGGCTCCAGCGGCGGTTCAGACGAAACACTCGGTGACGGAAAACGCCACCTCGCCGCCGCAGTTCTTCAGGCTTTCCTCCATGGCCGGACCGGCAACGCCGTCCCGCTCACCAAGGAAAATCAGTTTCTTTCCTGAAAGCTTGCCCATGAATGTCACCTCCTGTGCATCTGTCAGATTGTGTAAGCTGAAATCCTGCTCAGCCCAAGTTCGCTTGTGGCTCCCGTAATGGCCTGGATTTCGACCTCGATAGACCCGTCTTCGCGCAGTGAACCGTCAAAACCGCCGGCGATCACGTCCGCCGTTTCCGTGTGTCCTATGACCTTGTCGAGTCTTGGCAGAACCACCGTCTCATTGGCATTCGCACCCGTTACAACGGCATCTGCCTCCGGGCATGCATCGGCCAACGATTGGCTTGCGCCGTCCCTTCCGGCGTACTCGTCGGTCAGCAGGACCGTCCTGATTCCAGCCTGCTCAGCCTTCCGGCAGTTCATGATCAGGTCCGTGTCGGGGTTTCCGAATCCTTCCTCGGAGATGACGAGTCCCTGGACCCCGAGCATCTTCGCCAGTTTCACCGCGTAGGAAGAGCTCCGTTTCTTGTCGGCCAGCGTGGTGTTCTCGTTGGTAATGATACAGCCGACGAAATTGAAGTCCTTGCCGTGCCGTGCGTACATTCCCCTGATGACGGGATTGTTCTGATGCGCGAAGGTGCTGTTCTTGTCGCAGGCCGAGACGCAGTTTCCCGATACGATTGCGCCGTCGATGACTTCATTGGGATGGATAAGCGTCGGAAGTATTTTTTTGGCGTCGACGCCGTACACATAGGTGTCGTGAAGAAGGCCCTGGGACTGCAGCATATACAGGTAGGCCACCTTCGGAAGGCCCGGGTGGGCCGTCATGGCTTGCGCGAAAGCCGGGAGTTCATAGGTTTCGGCCTCGTCAGGTTCAACGTCGACGGCACACTTTGCGAGATGGTGCGCCACCCTGAGACCGGCCATCCGGCAGGCCGCCTCGTACTCATGCTTTTCCAGATCTTCGACAGGCTCGAATACAAGCACCACATTCTGGGTCTTCGAAAAGGGCGTATATTCCGCCCCCGGCCCCGTCATGTCAACGATGCCTTCCTGGAAACCGACGATCTTCCCGCAGGTCACCACCGCCGCGCCTGAGAGCGTGACCGTTTCACCTTCACCGACGCTGTCAACGTCTCCGATAAATCCCGGGAAGACGTCGTTCGACCCTTCTTTCTTGCAGCGCGGTTCCACGGCATCCTTCACCGGAATAATCCGGACGCTCTCGCCGGGACGTACAAGTTCCGCCGAAACGCTTTTTAGACGTTCGTCTTTTGCTGCGACGTCGACGATTTCCTCCTTGTTGACATAGAGAGTTCCTGCTTCGACGCGGGTTTTTTGACCCCATTCAACGTTCCTGATGTTGACTTTTTTCAGGTTAAGCTTCAAATTCGTTTCCCCCCTTTCATCAAAAGGTCCTGGTCCGCTTTTCCCTACAGGAGTTTTTCCGTCTTTTCACGGATTTTTTCCGCCGTCGCCTCGCCTCCCGTCACGCGGTCGACGACCTCGCCGTTTTTGTAGTACAGGAACGTGGGGACACCCATCACCTTGAGGGAAATAACGAGTCTGCGGTTTTCGGCAACATTCAGCTTGCAGAACTTCACCTTGCCCTCATACTCTTTTGCCAGTTCCTCGATTTGCGGCATGAGAGACATGCAGGGACCGCACTTCGGACCCCACAGGTCGACCACGACGGGCATATCGCTTTTGAGAACTTCTTCCTCGAAATTGTCCTTGTTCACTTCTATCATTCTTTTCACCTCCTTTCAGGGAATCTGAACGAACCCGCCAGGATTTCCGCCGGGTCTTGTGCTGCTGGATTACCGTCGTCCGCTAAAGGACAAAAGAACCTCCTCAATAAGCGTCCTGTCAAGATAGGCGTAATCGTTTCGCACACTCTCCGGGTAATCTTCCGGACCTGGAAGATTGTGAATGCGGGAACCGTAACGTTCAAGGGCCGTTTCGATCATTTGGTAAGAAGTGTTGTCCGTCTTTTTGCCATGTTCGCCTTTCGGACAGGACAGAAGCAGGGAACGGAATGGCTGTTGCCGCGGGGTGAAATTACCATAAAGAGGGTGATTCAAAAGCCTGCATCCTGTGAGAATACGGCTTCTTGCGCAGGTAAAAACATCGAAAGCGCCGCCTTCAATCACTTCGAGGTCGACGCCCGCCTTGGGCGCAAAGGTCGAGTTGTTGGTCAGGAGTACGTACCGGTCGATCAAAATAAACCCCCCTATTCCCGGAATAGGTGGGTTCTCTGTCCTGCCGGCTGATGACCAGAACTTTCGCACTCGGGGAGCGCGAATTTGCGCCGTGTCCAGAGAATCGTCCAGCTGCAATCCTTCCGCCTGAGAGTTTCCCTTTCCCCTTTGGGTCAAGGTTGCACCTTCGGCGCTCCGGAAGCTTTCCGGAGTCTCTCTTGCAGCCTTCATCCGAACCATTGCGGCTTTATTTTGTCATGAACCCCCGAAAAGGTCAATTCAAAAAAACGGGGCGGACCACCGTCCACCCCGTTGAATCGCTTCTCTAACGTGAGTATCCCCAGACTACCACTTCAGTCCCGTAATGAAAATGTAGGCGATGGCAATGGGCGCGACGAGGCGGCTGACCCAGAGCCAGGGAACGTAGAGCCCGAAAGGCGCACTCCCGTTGTTTGTGACCTCTTTTTTCGCACCCTCCGTCCAGACCCAGCCGACAAAGAGGGAAATGAAAAGCCCTCCAAGAGGAAGCAGGACATTGGAAGCCAAAAAGTCCGCCGAATCGAGGAAGTCCCGTCCAGCGAACTTGGGAATGACTCCCGCGATGCCGAGAATCGAGGGGATTCCCAGAAGGAAGATGATGATTCCCATGATAACCGCTGCCTTGTGGCGGGGCCATTTCATTTCGTCGATGACATAGGCCGACACGACTTCAAGGAGCGAGATGGCCGACGTCAAGGCCGCGACGAAAAGCAGCAGGAAGAAGAGCCCTGACCAGATCGGACCGCCCGGCATCTGGCCGAAGACATTCGGCAGGGTAATGAAGGTCAGTCCCGGACCAGCCCCGGCGTCCACGCCGAAGGCAAAAACGGCGGGGAAGATGACGAGCCCGGCGAGGAAAGCCACCATGGTGTCGAGCACACAAACCTGCGCGGCTGCACTGGGAAGGATTTCCTTCTTGCCGAGATAGCTCCCGTAGGTGATCATGCAGCCCATGCCCAGTGAGAGCGAGAAAAAGGCCTGTCCCAATGCGGCTCCGAGAGTCCCGGCATTGATCTTGGAAAAGTCCGGTTTCAGGTAGAAAGAGATGCCCTCACCGGCCCCAGGCAGTGTCACAGACCTGACGATCAAAACAAGAAGCAGAATGAACAACGCCGGCATCAGCACGCGGCAGTATTTCTCGATACCGCCTCCGATACCGTTATAAACGATATAAATGGTAATGGCCATGAAGAGTGCCTGCCAGATGATCACCTGGGGGACATTGGTGATAAAGGCGCCAAAAACATCGCCGGCTTCGCCTCTTGCCGCGAATTCCATCAGACCCGTAAAGGATTTCACGATGTATGCCATGGTCCATCCAGCGATTACGCCGTAATAGGAGAGAATGATGAAACCCGCGATAACTCCCATCCAGCCTACGATGGGCCACATACCGCCCTTCAGTTTCTTGAAAGACCCGACAGCGTTCAGCTGTGCGTTACGTCCGATAGAGATCTCGGCAAGCATGACTGTAAACCCGATGATGAAGACCAGGGCAATATAAAGTATGACGAATGCCGCCCCGCCATTTTGTCCCGTAATGTAAGGGAAACGCCAGATGTTGCCGAGACCGACAGCCGAACCTGCGGCTGCGAGGATAAATCCTATCCTGGAACCCCACTGTTCCCGTTCAGTTCCGTTGCTCATCTTATCTTTCCTCCTTCATTTTCAGGCTTGACGCTCTTGAAAAAGGCCACTTGATCGTGATCTTCGGGAACTCACCCCCTTCCGGCATGTATATAATCTTCTTGTCATTTTATGACACAATTATAGGCAAAACCCACCGCTTTGACAACGGGAAGCGCGGCACCCCCATGCCCATACCGCTATTGCCTGGCTAAAGGCGTGACCCGCACCGCGGAAAGCCCACCTCCTCAAATTGAAGCAGATTATAATAC
>JBNGCT010000002.1:0-53368 GCA_049974965.1 Thermovirgaceae bacterium | reverse complement strand
TTTCTACACGGGGAAACGGGGTTCGATGGTCACAGAAGCCGGCAGGGTCGAGAAATTCCAGCAGAAATACGCAGGAACAAGGTTCGGGAAAAAACAGGACGACGAAGAAAAGGAAGCACGGGAATAGTTTCCCCTTCCCGGCGGCTTTCATCATGAAATTCGCGGTGCACCTGCTTTCCTGCACTCCGGAACCTGACAGGACTGTGGCGGCGGCCGCACGTCTGTGCTACAGCGATGCTTCTGCGGAAGATCTCCTCTCGGAAATCGGACAAAAGAAGGTCACGGGTTTTCTGAAGCATCTCAGAAAGTCAGGGCACATGTCGCCTTTCGAGCACGCCTCGTTCACCTTCGGGATAGACGGGATCAGTCGCATTTGCTCCCATCAGCTCGTACGTCACCGCCTGGCGAGCTACTCACAGCAGAGCCAGCGGTATGTGGCGATGACGGAAGCCGACGTGGTCGTCCCTCCTTCAATACAAGCCGATCCTGCGCTGAAGGAACGATACGCGGACCTCGTGGCGTCAAGCCATGTCGCCTACAGGGATTTCATAGAAAAGGGCATCCCGCGGGAGGATGCACGGTATCTTTTACCCCATGGATGGCAGACACGGCTCGTTTTGACCATGAACGCCAGGGAGCTGCATCATTTTTTCCGTCTTCGTCTTTGCAGGAGGGCCCAATGGGAAATCCGCGAGCTCGCCAGGAGAATGCTGATGCTTGTGCGCAGCGATGCACCGCTCCTTTTCGATATCGCTGGCCCGGATTGCCTGGTGGAAGGGGAGTGCAGGGAAGCACACCCCTGTGGAAGCCCCTACAGCTCGATCGAGGAACTTCTGGCGGATGAGACGCATTTTTAGCGCCATGCTGAGGGGGCTCGCCCTTCTTTGTCTTGCCGCTTGTGGGAACCGGGAGGTGCCTGTCGGGGGCCAGGCCGTAATAGAGGGTGTCCTGATGAGGGGCCCCGAAAGGTGGGGGCTCTCGGTGAGGACCTTGGAAGGCCATATCCGGCGGCATACCTGGGTGAACCGCCCCTGGTCCCGGAAAAGCCCCTGGAGCCTTCCCGTTTTCAGGGGTGTCGCGACCATGGCGGAGATGCTGTACACGGGTACAAAAGCCCTTTCCCTTTCCGCAGAGATCTCCCTGGGTGAAGAGGAAAGCCTGGGAGCCTGGGGACTTGCACTTTCCATCGGGACGGCGATACTGGCCGTGGTGGGGCTTTTTGTAGCCCTGCCGCTTTTTGCGGCCGATCTGGCGGAGAAATACCTCGGTCTTTCCGGAGGTTCAAGACACCTTGTGGAAGGCCTGGTGAGGGCAGGCGTGTTCATCGGCTACATCGCCGTCATCGGCCTGTGGAAGGAAATTGCCAGGGTCTTCGAGTACCACGGCGCGGAACACAAGACCATCAATGCCTTCGAGTCGGGTGAAAAAATGGAACCGTTCGCAGTCGCGAAATACTCCCGGATCCACACCAGGTGCGGGACATCATTTTTGCTGGTGGTCGTGGCTGTCAGTGTTGTCGTATTTTCCCTGATCGGTGAGGGCGGTATTCTCTGGAGAATCGGAACACGGGTTCTGCTTTTGCCCCTTGTCATCGGAATTTCCTACGAAATCATCAAGTGGTGCGGAAAAAACCGGAAGGCGGGACGGATTCTCATGGGGCCTGCGCTGTGGCTACAGTACCTCACGACCCGCGAACCCGACGGGCCGCAGATCGAGGTGGCCGTTGACGCACTGTGGACGGCCCTGGGGGGGGATCCCCCGGCGGAGGAGACAACAGGCGGTGACACCGATGGAAATTGAAAAGAAACTCGACGAAGTCGAGGAAACTTACGAGGATCTCGAAAAAAGGCTGGCGGAACCTGCGGTGGCCAGGGATCCACAGAAGCTGCAGGAACTCTCAAAAAAACACGCCGGTCTTGAACCGGTGGTACAGGCGTACAGGGAATACAGGGATGTGTCCCGGCGTATTGAAGAGGCCCGGGAGCTTCTGCATGCCTCTGACAAGGAACTGGCTGACATGGCTCATGAGGAAGTGAGGAGCCTGGAGCCGGAACGTGAAGCCCTTGAAGAAAAACTGAAAATCCTTCTTCTCCCCAAAGACCCGAACGACGAAAAAAGTGTCATCATGGAAATCCGTGCAGGAGCCGGAGGTGAAGAGGCGGCGCTTTTCGCGGGTGATTTGTACCGGATGTATTCCCGCCATGCCGAGCGGAAAAACTGGAACGTGGAAATTCTGACCAGCAATGAAACCGGCATCGGGGGCTACAAGGAGATCGTTTTCCGGATCGACGGCAGGGGGGCCTACAGTGAACTCAAGTATGAAAGCGGTGTCCACAGGGTCCAGCGGGTTCCCGTGACGGAATCGGGGGGGCGCATTCATACATCGACGGCCACCGTGGCTGTATTGCCCGAAGCCGAAGATGTGGATGTGGAGGTCCGTCAGGAAGACCTGAGGATCGATACCTACCGCGCCAGCGGTGCGGGAGGCCAGCATGTCAACATGACCGATTCGGCGGTGCGCATCACCCACCTGCCGACAGGTATTGTCGTGACATGTCAGGACGAACGATCGCAGATAAAAAACAGGGTCAAGGCAATGAAGCTCCTTCGCTCGAAACTCCTGGACGAGGAAATCCGGCGCCAGGAAGCACAGCAGGCGGCGGAAAGGAAGGGGCAGGTCGGCAGCGGCGACCGTTCGGAACGGATACGGACCTACAATTTCCCGCAAAACAGGGTCACCGACCACCGGATCGGGTTGACCCTCCACAAGCTCGAAGCCATGCTTGAAGGGGACCTCGAAGAAATCCTCTCCGCCCTCTCCTTTGCAGATCAGTCGGAGAAGATGAAACATCTGGAGGCCTGAATCATGAAGGTGGGCAGGGCCAGGAGTCTTGCCGCGGCATGCCTGAAGAATGCGTGCGTCGAAAGCCCCAACTTCGAGACGGACCTTTTGCTCGAATGGGCCTCCGGATTTTCGCGGGCCTTTCTTCACGCCCACCCGGAAACCGACCTCTCCGCCGAAGCATGTGCACAATTTCAGGGAGCCATCGAGCGTCGCTGCAGCAGGGAGCCCTTGCAGCACATCACCGGCGAGGCCGGTTTTTTCGGCCTTTCCCTCGAGGCGGCCCGGGGCGCCCTTGTTCCGAGACCGGAAACGGAAATTCTAGTCGAGACCGCTCTGGAAAACTTCACGGGCGGTTTTTTTATCGACTGGGGCACCGGGAGCGGTTGTATCGCCGCAGCCATACTTGTGAACAGGCCCCGGGCCTTTTGTGTTGCCGTTGACCGTTCTCCCGGGGCCCTGCAGGTCGCATGGCGGAACCTCAAAAAACACGGATTGCTTTCACGGACATTACTCTGGCATGGCAAAGAGCCCTGGAAGGTGCCGGTGAAGCCGGGGTCTGCGGACCTTGTGGCCAGCAACCCGCCATATATACCAGATTCCCGGATCCTCTCGCTGATGCCGGAGGTCCGGCTGCATGACCCCCGGGAAGCCCTTTCGGGCGGAAGCGACGGTCTCGAGGCATACAGGATTCTCCTGCCCTGGGCTTTTCACGTGCTCAAAAGCGGTGGAGCCCTCGTCCTCGAGATCGGAGGACAAAAGCAGGAGCGAGAGGTCCGCAACCTGACGGGGTCCTTCAGATTCGCAGGAACCCTTCGGGATTATCAGGGACACTCCCGTGTCCTTGTTTTGAAGAAAGAGCGAGTTTGATACAATAAAGGGAACTTTCATGAACGACCATGAACAACCGTGCAGGGGGGTTGAAAAGCATGGAAAAAAGGGAACTGGTCATTATCGGAGCAGGCCCGGCGGGACTGACGGCCGCCGTTTACGGGAAAAGGTCGGGGCTCGATGTCCTCGTCCTCGAAAAAGGGGTACCCGGCGGACAGATCAATGTGACCGACGAGATAGAGAACTGGACGGGGACGATACACACAAGCGGTCCTGAACTCGCCGAAACTTTCAGGAAACATGCGGAACATTTCCGGGCCGAGTTCCGTGAGGCTACCGTCGAGGGAATCGAGCTCCGTGACGGCAGCAAGGTTATCAGGACGGATTCGGGCGAAATAGAAGCCGAAGCGGTTATCGTCGCCACGGGAGCCAGTTTCCGCAAGGTCGGTGTCAAGGGTGAGGAAGAATTCACCGGGCGGGGTGTAAGTTATTGTGCCGTCTGCGACGGCGCATTTTTTGAAGACGAGACCGTCGCAGTCATCGGGGGCGGAAACACCGCCGTCGAAGAAGCGGTTTACCTGACGCAGTTTGCGTCGAAGGTTTACATCATTCACAGAAGAGACACGTTCCGGGCTGACCGTGTTGCCACCGAGCGGGCCCTGACCCATGACAGGATAGAAGTCATCTGGAACAGCGTGGTTGAGGAAATCGCCGGTGACGAAATGGTCGAGAAAGTCGTCCTCCAGAACGTCAAGAAGGGCGAGCGGAGCGAACTGCCCGTTGCGGGCGTATTCGTATTCGTCGGAATGGAGCCCAACGCCGGTTTCATGAAAGACATGGTTGAAGCCGCCAGGGGTGGATGGCTCAAGACAAATGACAAGATGGAAACCAGCGTTGAAGGAATATTTGCGGCCGGCGATGTGAGGGACAAGTTCCTGCGGCAGGTCATCACCGCGGCCGGAGACGGCGCGACAGCCGCCATGGCTGCCTACGCCTATATTTCGGAACAGCTGCACCTGAAGCGCAAGGTCCTTGACCCGGAGCACGTTTTTGTCTTTTTGTACTCGAGCATTGACAGGGAGCAGGTACGTTTGTCAGGAGAGGTAGAGGGTCTTTCCGAAAAGAGGGATGATCTGGTGATTCTGGATGGGTACAAGAACGCCAGAATGACGGAGAAACTGGGCATTTCCGAACTGCCTGCGCTGCTGGAGATGAAAAACGGTAAAATCGTCCGCAGCGCAACCCCTGAGAGCCTGGCTTCGGTCAGTGTTTTTCTTGAAGGATAGCCGACTTTGTCCGTGTCTCCGTGAGGAATGACAGGAAACAAGGAAAGGCCCGTTTTGTGAAACAAAGAGGGGGAAACCACAGGTGATCATTACAGTCACGCTCAACCCCGCCGTCGATGAAGAATATGTTGTCCCCGAATTCAGGCCGGGAGGCTGGTTCCGGACCAGCAGCACCGACCGGTCGCCGGGAGGCAAGGGGATCAACGTCTCTCTGCTTCTGGCACAACTGGGTTACACGTCGGCCGCCATGGGCTTTCTCGCGGGTTTCAACGGCGAGTACATCCGCGATGTCCTCAGGCGGAAACGAATCACGACCAACTTCGTCCATGTGCGGGGGGAGACGAGAACGAGCGTCTACATTGTCGATGAAATCGGCCATGTGGAAACGGGGATCGCTGAAACCGGACCCTACATCCCCGAAGGTGCGGTTTCCAGGTTTCTCACGAATTATGACAGAATGCTTGCGAGGGCGCGCCTCATCGTCATCGGGGGGTCCCTTCCGCCCGGTGTGCCCCTCGATTTTTACAGGGAGCTCGTCGCACGGGCCAAAAGCAGGGAGATCCCAACCATTGTCGATGCCGCCGGTCCCCCCTTCATGGAAGCCCTCGAAGCGGGGCCGACAGTGGCCAAGATCGACCACCGCTTCATGTCGAGAATGGCGGGAGTGGCCTTGACATCGCTGGATAACCTGATCGAGGTTGTCTCGAAGGTTCACGATCAGGGGATCGAATGGGCCGTAACCTCTTACAAAACCTACGGAGAGGTCTTTTTCACGCCTGAGGGCATTTACCTCGCGGAATACGAGCGGAAAGGGCTTGTGTCCCTCTTCGGCGCTGATGACGCCCTGATAGCCGGAATTGTCGTCGCACGGGAAGAGGGCATGAACGTGGAAGAGACCGTTCGCTTTGCGACGGCCTGCGCTTGGGAGGACACCCTTCATTTCGAGAAAGGGATCAGGGACAGGGAAACGGTGGAAAGGCTTCTCAAAGATGTCCGGATCGAAAGACTCGAATGAAACCCATGAGAAGGGAAAACAATGCTTCCGCCTTCGCCGACATCCGCGGGGGGCACATTCTTTTCGTGTGTACAGGCAATACGTGCAGGAGTCCCATGGCCGAAGCCTTGACGAATCTTTATCTTCGGGAGGCGGGCATGGAACGTTACTGGTTTGCCACGTCCGCGGGTATTGCGGTGTGGCACCGCCTCCCCGCGGCAGAAGGAGCCGTCGAGGCCATGAAAGAATTTGACCTCGACATTTCCGGGCACAGGTCAAGGGGCATCGATGAAATCTCCGTGCAAGACGTTTTTCTTATCCTCGGCATGACGAAAGAACATGTCGATTTCCTGCAGGACCGGTACCCCGAAAAAAAAGGGGTCATCTTCAGGTTTTCAAATTACCTGGTCTCCGGAATCAAGGGAACGGGCAACGGGATTCTTCCCTTTTCCGGCGATGTTCCGGACCCTTTCGGCCTTGATCCGGCGGCGTACCGGGACGTGGCCCGGACTCTCGCCATGTTCGCAAAAGAGCTGGTGAAAAGACTTGGAGCCCGCTCGTAAAACCAGGGCCTGGAATCATCCCGTTTCCCCGTTCGAGAACACCTTCCTTTTTTCCAAAAAAAGCGGCGATGGATTACAATTTTTACCGTACCATGCAGGAATGGAAGCATGAGAGGCTGGTACAGGATATGCTGAAAACAAGACTTTTCTCTTTCCTGCTTTTTTTCGTGTTTCTCCTTCTGTCTGCATGCTGCCGCGTTTCAGCGGCGGAAGAGGATCTCTCCGGGCGGGAAAGGAAGCTCCGTGACAGGACCATCAATCAGGTTGAGGAACACTGGGAGGTCGTAAAGGATCCATCCCGGTCGGCGCTGGTCGAGATGATCGGGAGCCGTTGCGCCGCCTTGACGGAAAGGGATCTCACATATTCCTTCAGGCTGCTGTCCGACGATCGCCCCAACGCCTTTACCATTCCCGGAGGCGTCATTTACGTGTCAACGGGGATGCTCGATTTCGTACGAAGCGATGATGAACTGGCGGCGGTCCTGTCCCATGAACTTGTTCACGCGGACAAGGATCACGTGATGAAACAGGTGGCCAGAAACCAGAAACTCTCCGTCGCCTCCCTTCTTGTGACGGTGGCTTCAGGGGGGGCCGTCCCGGTGGCCATTCTCTCGAACCTCATAGCCGTGGCGGTGCAGAACGATTACGGTCGTGATTTCGAAAGCGAAGCGGACCAGGGTTCGGTGAAGATTCTTCATGCCGCCGGCTACAGTCCATCGGCTGCGGTGACGATCCTCGAAAGACTGCAGGAGGAAGAGGTGAAAAGACCCTATGTGGATCCTGGAGTCTACAGGACCCATCCGAGAACTGAAGAGCGAATCGGGGATATCATTTCCTTCATGCGGGACCAGGGGTTGACCCTCAGGAGGAAAGAACCTCTCCGGCTTTTGGTTCCGGAGGTTCTGTGCGGCGAAGAGGAATGCCTTTTCCGTCTTGACGGGCGTGAACTCTGGCGGGGTTCGCGGGAAGCCGGTACCCGGGATGTTCTCGAAAAACTGGAACAGGCCGTCCGCAAAAGCCTCCAGCTGGAAACGCCTCCTTACGACATACATGTCATCAAGCAGGATGGAACCGAAAAACTTCTGATCGGGCGAACCGTGGCCGTCGCTGCCTCTGAGGTGCCTTCCGGCATGGGCTCTCTCTGGTCATTGCGGGATGGCCTGGTAGGTGCCCTGCAAAGAGCAAAGAGGATTCACCCCGTTGCCGAGTATTTCCAATAGCCCGACAGCTGGAAAGGAGGTCCTTCAACCGGTGGCCCATGTGACGCTTTACAGAAAGTACAGGCCCCAGTCCTTCAGCCTGGTCGCGGGACAGGAGGAAGCCGTGGCGGTTTTGAAAAGAGAGGTCTCAACAGGGAAGACCGGACACGCCTACCTTTTCTCGGGACCGAGAGGGTGTGGCAAGACGACCGTCGCGAGGCTTCTGGCCAAGGCCGTCAATTGTCTCGCGCCCGGTGAAGAAGGTGAACCCTGCGGAACCTGTGAAAGCTGCAGGAATATCACCGACGGGAGCAGCCTCGACGTGGTAGAGATTGACGGAGCCTCAAACCGGGGTATCGACGAGGTGCGTGACCTCAAGGAACACGTTTCGCTTTCTCCCTTCTCCGCACGGTTCAAGGTGTACATCATCGATGAAGTGCACATGCTTACCGATGCCGCCTTCAACGCTTTGCTCAAGACCCTCGAGGAGCCTCCTTCCTCGGTTGTCTTTATTTTTGCGACGACGGAGCCCGCGAAGGTGCCGGCAACGATCCGGTCGAGATGCCAGCACATACCCTTTCACAGGATAGACGCCGCCCTTATTGTTCCATGCATCCGAGACGTGGCGCTGAAGGAAGGTGCCGACTTCGATGAAAGGGCGCTCTGGGACATCGCCAGGGAGGCGGACGGCTCGCTGCGGGATGCCCTGTCCCTTCTTGAGCAGGCATTGTCCCTCGGTACCGGGGTGTCCACGGAGAAGCTCAGGAGCCTCTTCGGCGGAGGAAGCAGGAAAGACCTCGAGCAATTCGTGAGACTTTTGAGAACCGACCGCAAGGAAGCCTTCATGGACCTGGAAGGGTCTTTCAGGAGGGGGCTGACGGGTCCTCGACTCCTGGAAGGCCTGTTTGCGATATTCAGGGACCTGTGGATCGTGAAAAAATGGGGGGACCAGATGGCGACAAATCTCCCGCTGGCCGAAGAGGAGCGCCGCTACGTCGTGGCTGAGAGCGCCTTCTGGCCCGAGGACATCCTGTGGGAAGGCATGGAATTTTTCGCCTCGCTGATGCCCCGCGCGCGATGGGGCCTACGCTCCGATGTCCTCGGGGGACTTGTCTTCGGTTTTTTTGAAAAGGTCCCCGCTTTCGAAGGAACACGCAAGCCGGGCAAGGCCGGGACTGAAAAGGCCGAACCGAAAACGCCGGGCGAAGGACGCGGATCCGGGTCACAGGGGGAAAACGGGGGCCCGGGCGGCGAAACAAAAGCCGGGTCGGATCCCGGCAAGCAGGGCCGGAAGAAAAAAGAGACCCCGACAAAAGAGTCCGTCCCAAGGGAGGAACCCGCCGGAACAAAAGTGCCGGAAGAAACGGCGGCAAGCGGA
Organism: Thermovirgaceae bacterium; assembly: GCA_049974965.1. Lineage (GTDB taxonomy): Bacteria > Synergistota > Synergistia > Synergistales > Thermovirgaceae > UBA1876. Next base: position 44,275 of record JBNGCT010000002.1, on the reverse strand, counting down.
GCCGTTGCGGCGGGGGAAGGGAAAAGGGTCGACCCGAAGCTGTGGAACGATTTTCTGGAAAGCTTTCTTCCCGACGATATAGGCCTCCACTGCGCCCTCTTGTCCGGGACTCCCGACGTAACGGACGCGACCTTGCGAGTTGTCTTCGGGGAAGATGACCGCCTCTGTTTTGAAATGGCGAAAACGGGTCGAAACCTGGCGAAAATCGCCGGGAAACGGGAACTTCTCGGAAAATATGAAAAGATGCTGCTTTGTTGCGGGGAAGACGAGATTGACGTTGAGTCCCGATCCTTCTTCGACCTCACCGTCCCGGAGGAAGCACCTGCGGAAGAAGCCGGGGTAAAAGAAGATACGGGACAGAAAAGAAGTGCCGGGAAAACCGCAGGGGAAACGGCGGGGAAACCGCTGGGGAAGACAAGAGAAGGGGAAACGGGCCGCGGGAACCGGAAAGCGCCGGAACTCGATACCGTCATGAGCCTTTTTGACGCGGAACTGCTTTTTGTCAAGGAAGAACTCTCCGAGACCGATGAAAGCGGGGGAGACACTGTTGAATAAACCTTTCGTTCATCTTCATGTTCACACCGAGTACAGCCTCCTGGACGGTGCCATACGTTGCCGGGAGCTTGCCGAGCGAGCTTCGCGATGGGGCTGTCCCGCTGCAGCCATAACGGATCACGGGACCATGTACGGTGTGATCGAACACTATGAAAACTGCACGGAAAGAGGCGTGAAACCCATTATCGGCTGCGAGGTCTACGTGGACCCCAGGGGCCACACGTGCCGGGACAGGATGGGTCGCAACGCCCATCTGCTGCTTCTTGCAGAAACCCAGGAAGGCTACAACAACCTGGTGAAACTCGTGTCCATCGCGAACACCGAAGGATTCTACTACAAACCCCGTGTCGACCACGACCTGCTCGCCACCTGCAGCAAGGGGCTCATTGCCTCGTCGGCCTGTCTCTCAGGGGAAATTCCGGCGCTGATTCTGGAAAAAGACCCGCAGGGGGCTCTCGAGCGGGCAGGCATGTACAGGGACATTTTCGGGTCGGAAAATTTTTTCCTTGAGATCATGCACAACAGCGTGCCGGAACAGGCCTTTGTGAACAAGGAGCTGATCGGCCTTTCGAAGGAGACGGGAATCCCGCTGGTTGCGACCAACGATGCCCATTACCTTGAGGCCGCTGACGCGGCCTGGCACGATGTGCTGCTCTGCGTCCAGACGAACTCGACGGTGAACTCGCCGAACAGGTACCGCTTCGGCTCCAGCGATTTCTACCTCCGTTCGCCCGAGGAAATGTGGCGTCTTTTCGGGGATGAGGTCCCTCAGGCCCTTGAAAACACCGTTGCTATTGCAGAGCGGTGCAACGTCAGGTTTTCCTTTGAGGGTCACATGCTTCCGGAAGTGGATGTTCCGCAAGGGAAAAGCCTCGAGGAAACCCTGAATGAGAGGGCCCGGGCGGGACTCGGGGAGAGGTTCGAGGGAAATGTTCCGCAGGAATACCTTTCGCGCCTGGAGTATGAACTCGGCGTTATCAGGCAGATGGGCTTCGCCGGCTATTTCCTGATCGTTGCGGATATCATACAGGCGGCCAAAAACGACGGCATCCCCGTCGGTCCGGGGCGGGGTTCCGCCGCAGGTTCCCTTGTGGCTTACAGCCTGAAAATCACCGAGGTGGACCCGCTGAAATACGATCTCCTTTTCGAACGGTTCCTCAATCCCGACAGGATCAGCATGCCCGACATCGACACGGACATTTCCGACAAGAGGCGGGAAAAGGTTCTCGAGCACATCGTCGAGAAATACGGCCGGGACAATGTCGGGCAGATCATCACCTTTGACCGGATGAAGAGCAAGGCCGCTGTCAGGGACGTGGGGCGGGCGATGGACTTGAGCTATCCCGAGGTGGACAGGGTGGCGAAGATGGTTCCGGCCGGAGTCTCCTGTATCGACGAGGCCATGGAACAGAACCCCGAGCTGAAACAGCTGCACCGGGATGACGCAACGGTGCGCAAGCTCCTCGATTATGCGTCGAAAATGGAAGGGCTCGCCCGGCACTGCTCGCAGCACGCGGCGGGCGTCGTCATCACGCCGGGACCTCTCACGGATTACCTGCCCGTCCGGAGGATCGGTGACGGGCAGATCGTCACCCAGTACGCCATGGAACCCGTGGAGAAGCTCGGACTGGTCAAGATGGACTTTCTGGGGCTCCGGACCCTTTCAATGGTGGAGGAAACCCTGGACAACATCAAGGACAACGGCAAGAATGCACTGGACATTTACAACCTTCCCCTGGACGACAAAAAAACCTACGAACTGCTTTCCGGTGCCGATACCCTGGGGGTGTTCCAGCTCGAATCGGCGGGGATGCGGCAGCTTCTGAAACGGCTTGCCCCGGACTGTTTCGAGGATCTCATCGCCGCTCTTGCCCTCTACAGGCCGGGGCCGCTCGGAAGCGGCATGGTCGACCAGTATGTCGAATGCAAGCACGGGCGCCAGGAAGCCTCATACCTGCATCCGTTGCTTGAGGAAATCCTGAAGGAAACCCATGGTGTCATGCTCTACCAGGAGCAGGTCATGCAGTGTGCTGCAACGTTGGGCGGATACACCCTTGGCCAGGCGGACCTGTTGCGGCGTGCCATGGGGAAGAAAAAAGTGGAGGTCATGGAAAAGGAGCGGGCCCATTTTGTCGAGGGCTGCAGAGAAAAGGGCATTGACCGGAAAAAGGCCGAGCAGATCTTCGACATCATCCAGGAGTTCGCAGGATACGGTTTCAACAAGTCCCACAGTACGGCCTACGCGTTGATCAGCTACCAGACGGCCTACCTCAAGGCCCATTTCCCGGTGGAATTCATGGCCGCTTTCCTCTCGAGCCATATCCATTCGAAACTGGATAACCTGGCGCGCTATGTGAGAGCCGTCAAAAATTCGGGCATCAGCGTGCGACCGCCTGACATCAACAAATCTGGCTCCCTTTTCACCGTGGACAAAGACGAGATTCTCTTCGGCCTCAGTGCCGTCTCGAAGGTCGGTGAAGGAGCCGTCCAGGCGATCATCGAGGCCAGGGCGAAGGAGCCTTTCGAGTCCCTGTGGGACTTTCTGAACAGGGTTGACCTGAAGGTTGTCGGGAAATCCGTCGTCGAAAACCTCATCCGGGCCGGCGCCTTCGATTCGATCACGCCAAACAGGAAGCAGCTTCTGGAGAGCCTGCCTCCCATGATGGACATCGTCCAGCGGCGCTGTGCCGACGGCCGCCAGCAGTCGCTTCTGTCCCTTGTGCAGGAGGAGGATCCCGGCAGCCCTGAACTCGTCGAGACCGAAGATTTCGACTTCCACACGAGAATGGCTATGGAAAAGGAGGCCACGGGGCTTTACATCTCGGGTCATCCCTGCGAGCAGTACGAAGGGCTCTACAGGAATATCGCAACCTGCTCCATCGGCGAGCTCCAACTGTGGCGGTCGTCGAACTGCAAACCCGTTGTGGCCGGCGTCGTCGTGGACCTTCAGGAAAAATTCACCAAAAAAGGCGACAAAATGGCGATTCTCGAAATAGAGGACACAGAGGGAAAAATCGAGGCCGTATGCTTCCCCAGGACATGGAGCAGCCTGGAACATGTCCCCGAAAAGGGAGAGGTGTGCATCGTCACGGGAACCCCGCAGGAACGGGACGGCCTGAACCTGATCGTGGACTCCGTTCTGCCCGTTGAAGGGGCCAGGGAGACCGCGCCACCCGCCGTCAGGCTGAGAATACATGAAGCCGGCGGCAGGTTGAACGGCTGTCTCAAGGACGTGTATCGTGAACTTAAGGGGTACCCCGGTGATGCGGCCGTCTTGATTGAATACATTTCTGATTCTTACAGGGCTGTTTTGCGCGCGAGACGCCTGAAGGTCGATCCCGCAAAGCCTTTCTGCGATGAAATATACCGGATTTCCGGAGGCGCTGTTGAAGTGGAGTAGCAAGCCGGTAGAATGGAACCGGCAGGGAAGGAAGGAGGAAGGCCACGTGAGAGCAGAGGAGAAGGAAATTCCGTCGGTTATGGCTGATTTCGTTGTCGTCAAGGCGATGGAAAACGGTGTTTCCGTCATCGGGCTGACCCGTGGGCAGGAAACACGTTTTGCCCACAGCGAAAAGCTCGATGAGGGAGAGGTCTGGATATCGCAGTTCACGGAATATACCTCGGCCATCAAAATCAGGGGAAAGGCCGAAATACTGACGGCTCATGGAAGGATAGTGAGCGGAAAGGATATCGATGAAAAGAGTTAAGATCGTCTGTACCCTTGGTCCTGCCTGTCAGGCGAAGGAAACGCTCAGGGAAATGGTCACGGCCGGCATGGATGTGGCCCGTCTGAATTTCAGCCATGGAACGCAGGAAAGCCACGGTCTGCATCTCGAGAATGTCAGGGCCCTTGAAAATGAACTGGGCCGGCCCATTGCCGCCATGCTTGACACGAAGGGGCCCGAGATCAGGACAGGAAGGCTTTCCGAAGGAAAACCCGTACACATTGATGCCGGCGACGAAATCCGTCTGAGCCCCGACGATGTCGAAGGGTCCGATCGGAGAATCCATGTAGGGTACGAACCGCTTCTGACGGAAATCGATCGCGGGCAGTCGATCTTCATCGATGACGGCACGATACACCTGAAGGCGGAGAAAGTGGAAAAACGGGACCTCCTTTGCCGGGTTGTCGTGGGAGGAGAGCTCGGCGAACGCAAGGGTGTTTCGATACCGGGTTCGTTGAGCCTGCTGCCTATTCTGACCGAAAAGGACAAAGACGACGTCCGGTGGGCCGTTGAGAACGATCTCGAGTACATCGCCCTTTCCTTTGTGAGGGACAGGGACGATGTCATGGAGGCCAGGCGTGTCATCGAGGATCTTGGCGGACATTTGAGGATTATCGCCAAGATAGAGACGCAGAAGGCCGTGGAAAACCTGGAATCCATCGCGGAAGTCGTTGACGGAATGATGGTTGCCAGAGGCGACCTGGGCGTGGAGATTCCCCTTGAAGATGTGCCCCTGGTGCAAAAGCGCATTGTGGACCTTTGCCGCAGTCAGGGGAAGCCCGTGATTGTGGCGACCCAGATGCTTGATTCCATGATCCGCAATCCCAGAGCCACCAGGGCGGAGGCAAGTGACGTGGCAAACGCCGTTCTTGACGGCGCCGATGCGGTGATGTTGTCCGGTGAGACAGCAAACGGGGCCTATCCCGTCGAGGCCGTCAAAACCATGGCGAAAATCATTATCCGCACCGAATCGGATGAAAGGTTTTTGACGGGCAGGCCGCTTTCCTACGCGGATATCAACCGTGTCCCTGACGCCGTAAGCCACGCGGCGGGCCTCATTTCCGAACGGATGAAGACGAGGGCGATCCTGTCGCTGACCCAAAGCGGCGGAACGGCGCAGATGGTCAGTAAATACCGGCCCCGGGCGCTCGTTATCGGCGCGACGCCATCGAGAAGAACCTGGAGGGCCCTCTGTCTTGTCTGGGGGGTGGCCCCCCTGTACGTACAGCGGGAGGAGACCCTTGAAACCGCGCTTGCGACGGCCATGGACAGGGCTATCGAGGAAGGACTCCTTTACGAGGGCGATCTCATTGTCGTGACGGCCGGTGTGCCTGTGGGAATGCGGGGTACCACGAACACCATCGAGGTGGTTACGGTGGGGCAGATTCTCGTCAAGGGGCTTTCACTGCTCAAACAGGATGCAACCGGCAGGATAGCCAAGGCCAATACCGCCGAGGAGGCTGTCAGGAAGGTCCAGGAGGGAGATATCCTCGTCGCCAGGCATACCGACAGGGATTTTATTCCTGCAATGAAAAGGGCGGGTGCCGTTGTGACTGAAGAAGGCGGGTTGACCAGCCATGCGGCGATTGTGGCGCTGGAACTGAGGATCCCCTGTATTGTTGGAGCCGAGGGAGCCCTGGAGCTTCTAGAGGATGGAATCATCGCCACTGTCGACGGCAGCCGCGGCGTTGTTTTCAGGGGCAAGGTCCATCTGCATTCCGGCCGCTGACGGCCTGGGAACAGGGGATCACTCTCCAACCGTGGAAAAGCCGGGAAAGAAGTGGCGGGTATGAGCTACGGCGATGTTATCTTGCAGGAATGGCTTCCCTTTGCGGACGCCGGGAGCATCCCGACGGAACCGGCGGCCGTCATACCAGGCACCGGGGATGTGCCTTTGTGGAAAGAGCTGGAAGACGGCGGCAAAAGACAAAGCGCTGTTGTCCTGGGATATACCGAAGTGGAAGGCAGGACCGCCGTGATATGCGTCGAGAGGTCGGCGGAGTTGCGTCGGCACGCCGGACAGCTGGCCTTCCCGGGCGGAGCGAAAGAAAGCGGTGACAGGACGCCGCTGGATACGGCCTTCCGGGAATGCCGGGAAGAGCTTGGGCTCTCTGCCGGCCGGTTCCGCATAGAGGACATGCTGCCGAAAGAATATGCCTATTCGAGTGATTTCGTCATCTACCCTTTTGTCGCCTTCATCGCCTTCGATGATATCAAACACTTTATCAGCCCTGACCCGGTGGAAATCAGCAGCGCCTTCGTGGTTCGTACCGACAGGCTGAGGCTTCCTCCGGAACTCTTCTGGGGAAAATCGGAATCCGGTGCCTTCATGTACCCTGTCTTCAAGGTAGACGAAAAAAGGGCCATCTGGGGGGCGACGGCAAAGATCCTGTGGAGGTTCCTGCGAAATTCGGGCTGTTGCCGTGGAGCAAAAACGTGTCTATGATCGGAGTCCATGTCTCCGTTGCGGGAGGTGTCTGGCGGGCCATAGAACGAGGGGAAGCCCTCGGTTGCGAGTCCATGCAGATATTTACCAAGAACCAGCTGCAATGGAGGGCGGCGCCGCTCCCCCAGGGGGTGTGCGACAGGTTCCTCGAGATGTGGAGCAAGAGCGGCATCGGGAAAATCGTGGCTCATTCGTCGTATCTGATCAACCTGGCAGGTTCAGAAAAGATCCGGAAAAAGAGCATCGACGCTCTCGTTGACGAGGTGCTCCGCTGTGACCAGCTCGGTATCGATGATCTGGTGTTGCACCCGGGGTCCCATCGGGGGGATGGACTCAAGACCGGCATCGGGAGAGTGGCCGGGTCACTGGAGAATGTTTTTGAACGGACTGATGGTTTCAGGGTCCGCATCCTTCTTGAAACCATGGCCGGGCAGGGTGACGGGATCGGGGCGTCTCTGGATGAGATTGCCGCCGTGTCCGATCTGCTGGGAGGACACGACAGGATTGGTATCTGCATGGACACGTGCCACCTTTTCGCATCGGGATATGAGATACGGAGTCCCGAGGGGTACGAACGGCTCGTGGGGCGTGCAGAAAAGCTTTTCGGAAGGGAACGCATCCGTTGCTGGCACCTGAATGATTCCAGGGAGGCGAAAGGCTCCGGGAAGGACCGGCACCAGCATATCGGAGCGGGGCGGATCGGCCTGGAAGCCTTCGGGAGGATTGTCGCCGACGAGAGATGGGCTGATGTCCCCTGCATTCTGGAAACCCCCAAGGAAGACCAGGGAGACAGGAGAAACCTTTCGCTTCTCAGAAAACTGAGAGGTTTTTAAGAAGGAGGCGCCGTCGCATGTTTGAATACCCTCAGCTTCGCATCAATACAGGTGTGATCGAAAGAAACAGCCGCAAGGTGACGGAGCTTTGCAAAAAAGCCGGCATGACCGTATGGGGGGTGACAAAGGGCCTTTCGGGGCACCCTGATGTCGCCCGGGCCATGCTTGAAGGCGGGTGCATCGGTATTGCCGACAGCCGCTGTCTGAACATCCACCGGATGAAAAACGCCGGCGTCAAAGGGCCTTTTATGCTGCTTCGGATCCCCATGCCCGGAGAACTGGCCTATGTGGCCGGGAACGTGGATGTCGTTCTCCTGTCGATGGCCCAAACACTGGAGGCTCTGGATGCCGAGTGCCGGAAGGCGAAAAAGGAATGCGGCGTAATCATCATGGTTGACATGGGGGACCTCCGGGAGGGTATATGGCCCGATGAAGCCTGCCGGATGGGAGAAACCCTCAGGCAGTGCAAAGCCGTCCGGTTTTTGGGTGTCGGTGCGAATTTCGGATGCCTTTCGGGGGTTCTGCCCACTGAGACAAATCTCTCCGGCCTCGTGGCCGTTGGGAAGGAAATCGCCGCATCCGCGGGCTCGGACCTGGAGATCGTTTCCGGCGGGGCGACGTCCTCGCTGTATCTTCTGGAGGAAAACAGGATGCCCCATGGGGTGAACCAGCTCCGCGTGGGGGAAGCCATTCTTCTCGGCACCGATGTGACCGGCGGCCGGGAGATTCCTTACCTCGAAAAAGGAGCTGTTGAAATTCTGGCCGAAGTCGTGGAGTGCCGTCGCAAGCCGACGAAACCCATCGGAGAGATCGGAGCCGATGCCTTCGGAAGAACCCCCGTTTTCGAAGATCGGGGAGAGCGGCTTCGGGTCATTGTCGCAATGGGAAGACAGGATGTCATGCCCGAGGGACTGTCGCCGAGCCTGGAGGGTGCCGCAATCATCGGCGCTTCAAGTGATCATTTGACCATTGACGTTGAGGACACCGGCAAAAGTTTCAGACCCGGCGACATCCTCCGGTTCAAGCCCGATTACGGCGCGATGCTCGCGGCCTCTACCTCCGGATATGTGAATGTTAGAATACTCTAGAAAGGGAACGCCGGGAGGCCGAACGAGGTCCGGCCCGGCTGGACAGTGACAGCCATGCTTGAGAATATCCGCTGGCAGGATTTCATTGACATAGCGATCATCGCCTTCATTTTCTACAGGATATTGCTGCTTCTCGTGGACACCCGGGCGATGCAGCTCGTCAAGGGGCTCTTCGTCCTCGGGTTGCTTGCCGCCGTAGCGCGGGTCATCCAGCTCGAGGCCCTGTCCTGGATGCTGGGGAAGCTGCTGGGCGTCATTATCATCGCCATTCCCATCGTCTTCCAACCCGAATTGCGAAGGATGCTGGAAGAATTGGGCAGGGGGAACATCCTGCGAAGGCGGCAGGCCGAAGAGCTGGCCGCCCAGCTTTCCGACGAGGTGACCCGTGCCCTGCTGTACCTGCAGAGCCAGCGGATCGGCGCCATCCTTGTTTTTCAGAGGAACACCGGCCTGAAGGATATCTGGCGTTCCGCGGTCCCGATCCAGAGCATTATCACCCATGACCTGCTTGTTTCCATTTTCTGGCCGGGGAATCCCCTTCATGACGGCGCGGCTATCATTGACAGGTCGATGGTGCTCGCCGCAGCCTGCTATCTTCCGCTCACCGAAAACAGCAACTTGTCCCGCTGGATCGGAACCAGACACAGGGCGGCCCTGGGGATTACCGAGGTCTCCGACGCCATGGCCCTGGTTGTATCGGAAGAGCGCGGCGAGGTGGCTCTGGCCATCAACGGGCACCTTTCGAGACAACTGAAGGAGAACCAGATACGCAGGTTGCTGCTGCATTATTTCTCGGCCACGGCGACAAGCCGCTCGGTGCTTGACAACCTTCAAAAGGATCTTCGCACGCTCTGGTCAAGCGAACCGGAGGGAAACCATGATAAAAAATCTTGACAGGCTCCTTGCTTCGAGGACGTTTCTGAAAATCGTCTCCGTCATCGTCGCATCCCTGGTCTGGTATTATGTTGCGGCGGAAAGGGACACCGAGGTCGTTCGGACCTTTACTCTTCCCATCGAGTATCTGAACGTGCCCCAGGATCTGTCGATCAGCAGCGAGACCAGGAATGTGGATGTGCAGATTGCGGCTCCCAGGGACGTTCTTTCGCGCAAGTCCCTCGAATCGATAGCCTGTCAGGTCGATCTGAAAGGCCTCGATTCGGGCATCCATATGAGGCCGGTCAGGGCCATCCTTCCCTCGGGGGTCCGCCTGATCGATATCAAGCCGTCGAATATTGAGGTGCAGTTGACGAAAACGGCGACAAGGACGCTTGCCGTCGAAATCGATGTTGAAGGGGGCCTGCCGCCGGGATACAGGCTCGAGGATGTCCGGCTGGACCCGAAACAGGTCCAGCTCGAAGGCCCGGAAAACAAGCTGGAATCGATCGACAGGGTTTATGTTCAGCCCTCGCTGGAACAGCTTCTCGATGGTGAAACCCTCACCCTGAGACCTTTGTGGAAAGGCTCCCGGGAGGCGGAGGATGTTTCCGTCGAACCGCTCCGGGTGACTATGGATTATGTCCTGATACAGGGTGTTCCGAGAAAAAACGTGCGGGTGGATGTCCCGATCACGGGCGAACCGCATGAGGATTACTTGGTGCAGGGGGTTTCCGTGGACCCTCCGGAAGTGACCGTCAAAGGGCCCATTGCCGTCCTCGACAGGATCAGGAACCTGGAGCTGCCGTCAGTCGATGTGACCGGACTGAAAGAAGATACCGTCTTTGAGGTCAGAGTGCCCCCAAATTTTGGCGGAGCCTCGGAAATCGAGCCGGCAACGGTCAGGGTCAGGGTTCTTCTGTCGCCCAACCTCCAGGAACGGATGTACAGGAAGGTTCCTATACAGATTCGGGGTCGCAGCATTTACCCTTCCTGGCGGGTCGAACCCTTCGAGGCGGATATTGTCGTGGAAGGGCTTCCGTCGGTTCTTGACAGGTTGGAGGATTCGGGTCCCCCGGCGGAATTGTACGTGGACGTGACGAACATCGTGTCGACGCAACTGCGGGTTCCTCTCCAGTACAAGCCCGTCAGCGGCGATGTCAGGGTGATCAAGGTCGAGCCCGCCCATGTGACGGTCTATGCGAACACGGACTAACAAAGCCAGGTCGGAAGGATGAACTCAATGATCGACGAGATGAAAATCCGGTGTCTCTTCGGAACCGACGGTGTCAGGGACGTTGCAAACAGGGGCCTGATGACGCCCGAGATGGTGCTTCGCCTCGGCCGGGCCTTTGTGCTTTTTTTGATCGAGAGGGGGTACCCGAAACCGCTGATCGCCGTCGGCCGGGACACCCGTCGTTCAGGTATCATGCTCGGATCGGCGCTGGTTTCGGGATTGACTTCCGCGGGGGCTGAAGTCGTCGATCTCGGAGTGCTTCCCACACCGGCACTCAGCTTTGCCATCAAGCGGAAAAACTGCACTGGCGGTGCCATGGTCAGTGCGTCCCACAATCCCCCGGAATATAACGGCATAAAATTCCTCAACGCCGGCGGGTTCAAACTCCGCGATGAGGAAGAAGCTGAAATCGAGGAATACCTCGGTGACAGCCTGAACGACGAGTGGAGACCCACTGGTGCGGCCATCGGCGGCATCCAGAGCGACCCCGCGTCCTGGGAGGTTTATGCGTGCTGGCTTGCAGAGAAAATAGGCAACGGCGGAAATAAAGACATGAAACTGCTCGTTGATTGCGCCAACGGCGCGGCCACGGCCCCGGCGAGGGCGCTTTTCACGGGTCTCGGCTATGCGGTGGATTTCACCGGTTCAAACCCTGATGGGATGAACATCAACGAACGGACCGGCGTGATGCATCTGGGAAACCTTTCGGCCGGGGTCAAGTCAGGAGGGTATCATCTGGGCATCGCCTTTGACGGTGACGCCGACAGGATGCTCTGTGTGGATGGCAAGGGCCGCCAGATCGACGGCGATATCCTGTTGTGGGTCATCGCGAGGTGGCTCAAAAACAGGCGGCTTCTCGGAAACGGGATCGTCGCGACGGTCATGAGCAACCTGGCCCTGGAGGATCATCTCAAACCACTTGATGTCCCGGTTCATCGTTGTCCCGTCGGTGACCGGTATGTGCTGGACAAGATGCGTGAGACGGGATCGAAACTGGGAGGCGAGCAGTCGGGGCATATCATCCTCGACGAGTTCGTCTCCACCGGTGACGGCCTGTGTACCGCACTCGCCTTCCTGAAAGCGTGCAGTGAGCTTGCGGAGGATATAGACTCCCTGGTGGACCGCTTCAACCGGTATCCGCAGCTTCTGAAAAACGTTCCCGTCCAGCAGAAGGAATTGGTCATGGAAGATCCCGGTCTTTGGGGGGTGATCAGAGAGGTCGAAAGGTTCCTCGGGGATTCGGGACGTCTTCTCGTGAGGCCCTCCGGGACGGAACCCATGATCCGCGTTCTCGTGGAGACCAAGGATCCCGCCGCCCTGGAGCGTGCTGCAGTGCGGATCGTTGAGGCGATCGTGCAGGCCGGTCATAACTGAAGGTTATTCTCGGAATGAAGGACGTGATACCGTGAAAAAAGCAGGTGGCAGGCACGTGAAAAAGTGTCTTTTCCCCGTTGCCGGACTGGGGACGAGGTTCCTTCCCGCAACGAAGGATATCCCGAAAGAGATGGTCCCGCTGATCGACCGGCCCCTCATCCATTACGGGGTGCAGGAGGCCGTTTCCTCCGGGTGCGGGGAAATCGTTCTCGTGAGCGGCAGGGGCAAGCAGGCCATAGAGGATTATTTCGACAGGTCCCCTGAACTCGAGAAGGCCCTCGAGGCCAAGGGGAAGACAGAACTACTGGATCTGGTAAAATCGGTGGGCAAAATGGCGAAGGTCCTGTCGGTCAGGCAACCGGAACCCCTGGGGCTCGGTCATGCGGTCCTGTGTGGTGAACCGGTATGTAAAGACGGACCATTCGGCGTTGTGCTGCCTGACGATGTGATGATTGCCGGAGAAGGGACTCCGCCGGTGCTCGCCCAACTGCTGCAGGTCCACGAAAACCGCGGAGGAATCGTCGTCGCCCTCGAAAAGGTCCCGCGGGAGGAGACCTCGAGGTACGGGATCGTCGATGTGGAAAAAACAGATAACCCGAGGCTTTTCAGAATACGGGACCTGGTGGAAAAGCCCGACCCGGACGAGGCCCCCAGCGAATATGCGATAATGGGGCGTTATGTCATGACGCCGGGCATTTTTGATCACATCAGGAACACAGAAAGAGGCGCCGGAGGGGAGTACCAGCTCACCGACGCCATGAAAGCCGCCATTGCCGATGAACCCCTCTGGGGCTATGTTTACTCGGGGCGGCGATACGATTGTGGCACCCGTGAAAGCTGGCTCAGGGCGACCATTGCCATCGCGGCACGAAATGAAAAGCTTCGGGCGATCATCGAGGAAGAGCTGGCGAACTCCTGAGGGGGAAGGTGATACAGCCGGCAAAGTGGCCAAAAGCAGGCTGAAGCGTCGCAGGCAAGCGCCAGGACTGGATCGATCCAGTTGACGAGGACCGGGATGATCGAAAATTCGGCGGATGTCCCGGGGGCTGCGGGAATAAGCCCGAGGAGCCCTTTCTCAAAACCGGGGAGCGATCTCCGGCACAAAAGGAGGGCAATTCCCCCTGGAAAACCGAAAGGAGTGTCAAAACCGCATCATGTGCGGAATTGTCGGATATATAGGCATGAGAAACGCCTCTGATGTCATTCTCGACAGCCTGAGGCGACTGGAATATCGTGGTTACGACTCGGCAGGAATGGCCCTCGGCATCAACGGGGAGATCGAGATCTACAAGGAAGTCGGGAAAGTGGCTGACCTCGGCGCCATCCTCGAGAAGAGAAAGCCCCTTGCAACCCGTGGAATCGGCCATACCCGCTGGGCAACCCACGGAGGGGTCACCGTCGCAAACGCTCATCCGCACAGCGACGGCAGCAGGCGGTTTGCATTGGTGCACAACGGGATCATCGAAAACTATCTCGACATCAAGGAAGAACTGGAGCTGGAAGGGGCGGAGTTCATCTCCGAAACGGATACGGAAGTAATCGTCCATCTCCTTGCGAAGTTTTTCGAGCAGACACAGGATATCGTCCAGACCGTGGCGGCCCTGCAGGAACGGTTGCGGGGGTCTTTTGCCATCGCCGTCATACAACAGGACTGCGACGACCGGATATTCTGCTTCCGGAAAGGGTCTCCGCTGGTGCTGGGTATCGGTGAAGGGGAGATGTTCTGCGCATCCGACATTCCGGCCTTTTTGCCGTACACCCGCCAGGCCGTCTACCTTGACGAGGGGGAGATCGCCGAACTCTCGCCCCTGGGATTCCGGGTATGGAACGAAGGGGGAACGCTTCAGGAGAAACCGGTAAACCTTGTCGAATGGGACGTTGACATGGCAGAAAAGGGTGGTTTCTCCCATTACATGCACAAGGAAATCCATGAACAGGGGATGGTCCTGAGATCGACGCTCAAAGGACGAGTTTCGGAGGGACAGGTTGACCTTTCGGAGGAGCTTGACTGGACCCCCGCGGACGCGGCCAGGTGGAACCGGATTCACATCATTGCCTGCGGCACCTCCTATTACGCGGCCCTTGTGGCGGAACGGGCTTTCGAGAAGTGGACAGACCTTGATGTGAAAGTGGACATTGCATCGGAGTACCGGTACCGCCGCGTCAAATGTGACCAGGACACGCTGGCGGTGTTCGTGTCCCAGTCGGGAGAGACGGCGGATACCCTTGCGGCCCAGAGAAAGGCCAGGGCCGACGGGGCCCACTGTCTCGCCATCACCAACGTTCGGGGTTCGACCCTCGCCAGGGAGGTGCACAGCGTCCTTCTCCTCAAGGCCGGGCCTGAAATCGGCGTCGCCGCGACGAAAACCTTTACAGGCCAGATGGCGACCCTCTTTCTGGCGGCCCTGTATCTGGCCCGTCTCCGGGGGACCATCGCAGCGGACGAGGAGGAACGCCTTTCCGCGGAATTCCTCCAGATCCCCTACAAGGTCGAGAAAGTTCTGGAAAACGAGAAAGACATCCTCCCCCTCGCGAAAGCATATGCCGACAGGTCAAACTTCCTGTTCATCGGAAGGGGCATCTCCTTTCCCGTAGCCCTTGAAGGGGCCCTGAAGCTCAAGGAGATTTCCTATATCCATGCCGAGGCCTATGCGGCTGGAGAAATGAAACACGGTCCGATTGCCCTGTTGGAGCCAAAGGTGCCGGTGGTGGTGGTGAACCCGAAAGACAGTATGTACGAAAAGACCCTGTCGAACATCCAGGAAGCACGGGCCAGACACGCCCCGATCATCGGCATTTGCACCGAGGGGGATGTCCTCGTGAAAAAACATGCCGAGGCCGTTGTGGAAGTTCCCTGGACCGACGAGGAATTCAGCCCCTTTTTGACGGTCGTTCCACTTCAGCTTTTGTCGTATCACATTGCGAAAATACTTGAGAGGGAGATCGATCAGCCGAGAAACCTGGCAAAAAGCGTGACCGTGGAGTAAGAAGGTCACAAGGGAATAACGGTTTTTTGAAAGCGGCCGGCCTAACGGGTTCCGGCCGCTTTCTGGGGTTCTCCGGTGGAAGGGAAGTAAAGCCTCAGGTGGGTTACACGTTCCAAGGCGGTGTCGTTTCTCCCGGTAGCCCGGGGCATCCATTGCCAGGGTCCTCCGTTTTCCCGGACGAGAACGAGGGATCTCCGTCCGTAGGTGGACCACAGGTCCCAAAGCTTTTCTCCGGCGGCGGGACCCGGGACGAACCCCGAGGAAAAGAGGGGCTTTGTGCCGGTGAAAGTTCCCTTTTCCGGGGCTACGATCAGCCATTGGGACAGCTTCCACGCTGTTTCCATCTCCGGTGACGAGGCGTGTTCCAGGGGCAGGATCTGAAAGCCCCCGATCACCCCTTCAGGGGATGTGCAGACGTCGATAACACCGGGATGGTTCGCCCTGATCCTGCCTGTACGCTGGAACTGGGTGCCGCCGAAACGTCCACAACCCGCGAGGGGGCGGACGACCCGGCCCAGAAGCTGAGGTCCCTCGTTCGTCCAGGCGATAATCCGGCCGCCCGGTCGGTTCTCGATCTCCACGAACCAGGGGTTCGCCTCCGGCGTGACAATGATTTCCACCGATGGTCCCGTCGTCTTGTTTCGCCCCTCTTTAACGGGGACATTTTCCCTGAAAATCACCCTGCTTCCGACAGTCGGCGCCCAGGCCCCGAAAAGCCCGCGGCCCGGGGGGATGTCCGTAAGATAGAACGTGTTTTCGCCGGCGGCCGGGGCGAAGGAGTCTTTGGGCAGGATGCTGACGGTTTTTCCCCGCCCGTTTTCGATATCCACCAGGATATGAACGGCGTTCACGGCCGTGGCGACGACGGTTCCCGGTTTCCCCCATTTTGATGCCGTGAAGGCCGGCCATCTGGTTGTCGAGGGCAAAGACAGAACCGATCCCAGTTTCAGGACCTCGCCCTGCTCCCTCACGACCACAACGCTTCCGCCGGGGACAGCCTCAATAAGAATGCGGTAGCCGCCGGCGCCGGTTGTCGCACCGCCGCAGCCTGTGGAGGCCCAAACCGCCAGCCCCATGATGATTCCCGATATCGCCAGTTTTTTGAAAAGACGCTTCATTTTTTGTCACCGGTTTTCTTGAGTATCTTCAAATCCCTGCTCCCGCTGCAGGTTTTCGCCGCGTTTAGTGGTCTGAAGGTTTTTTCCCTTGAGGAGGATGAGCGTGAAAAGCATCAAAGCGGGAAGCACGCCGACGGCAAGGACAAGGGAGATCCGCAGGAGAGTTAATACCGCAAGGGCGAAAAACAGAAACAGGAGAATGTAAAAGACGTGTTGGCTTAAGGCGGACCGCTTCGTCCCAAGTATTCCTGCGATGCTGGTGAGCACCAGGAGAACGGCAAGGGTAGGCCACAAAATTTCCATTGAAAACTCAAGCCTGCTGTGTCTTTGGTTTTTCCGTGCGGGTGCAGTCCGTGCATAAACCGTAGAGATACAGCTGGACTCCTGAAACATTGTGGGGCGTGCACGCTGTGAGTTTCCTGACCATGTCCCCGCTGACGGGAAAGTCGAAAAGGTGTCCACAGCGGTTGCACCGGAAATGTCCGTGAATTTCGGGATTCGGGTCGAAAAACACGCGTTTGTCGTCTATGGTGATGATCTGGATGAGTCCGGCTTTCTCCAAAAGCTGGGCGGTGCTGTAGATGGTGGCGAAGGAGATGGTGGGGAAGACCTTTTGCATTTCACGGTAGATCTGTTCGGCCGAAGGGTGGTCCCTGCGTTCTTCCAGGAGCTTCAATATGCCCACTCGCTGTGTCGTGATCTTGGCTCCTGATTTTTTCAACTGCCCAATTGCTTCATCGACGGTCCACATTACCTGTCCCCCAATGGGAAATCATTTGCTCATTCCAGAGAAGTATATAATACTTTTGAGGTGTATGCGAACACAAGACGGCGGATTTTCCGTCAAGGCGTTATGCCTTGACAGGGTCGGGGCAGGAAAGGCTATAATTGCTGCGCCTGCGATGGGGTGTAGCCAAGCTGGCAAGGCAGCGGACTTTGGATCCGCGATCGCTGGTTCGAATCCAGCCACCCCAGCCAATTGCACATATCCGGGGGAAGCCGAGGCTTCCCCCGCTTTACGTGTTTTGCAGAAAACGCGTCCCTTGTAGTAGAGTGTATTGGCCTGCTGCCTGAAGGAAACGCAAAAAGGGGGCTTCCGGGATGCAGGGAAAGGGTATTGGCGCACTGGTTCTTGCCGCGGGGAAGGGAACGCGGATGAAAAGCGAGACACCGAAGGTTCTGCTTCCGATTCTCGAAGAACCCCTCCTGTGGTATGTTCTCGAGAGCCTGGCCGGGACCGCTGTGGACCGCAGTGCCGTGGTGGTCGGTCACGGCCGGGAGCGTGTCGAAAGATACCTGAAGGAAACCCGGCCTCAAGCGGCTGTCTGCGTCCAGGAAAACCAGAATGGCACCGGCCACGCCGTGTTGTGTTCCCACGAGTGGCTTCAAGGCCTTGAACACGTGCTGGTGCTTCCGGGTGATGTCCCGCAGCTTTCGAGCCGTTCCGTCGAAGGGCTTCTCAAAGAGCACAAAGCCGGGGGTGCTAGCTGCACATTTTACGGCTTTCAGCCACAGGATCCCGCCGGTTACGGAAGGATCGCCGAAAGAGACGGTGTCGTGAAGGTCGTCGAAGAACGGGATGCAACGGAAGAGGAGAAACGAATCCCTGTCGCCAACAGCGGTATTTACGTCTTCAGGGTATCCGGGCTGCTCGGGTGTCTTGAAGGACTCGGAAAGGACAACGTACAGGGGGAATATTATCTCACCGACGTGGTGGAGGCCCTGTCCAGGGCCGGAGCCGGGGTGAGGATGATCCTGCTCGAGAACGCCGACGAAGCTGCCGGAGTGAATGACCCTCTCCAACTCGCCGAAGCGACGGGGAGGATCCGCTCCCGCATTTTGAAACAACACATGAAGGCCGGGGTGCGTTGTGTCGATCCCGAAAAGGTGTATATCGGCCCGAGAGTCCGGATTGAGGAAGATGTTCACATCGACCCCTTCGTCCAGATATATGGGGGGAGCGTCATAGCCCGCGGGTGCCGGATAGGAAGCCATTCCATGCTTCATGACGTGCGGTGCGGCGCAGGGGTGGTGATCCAGAATCACGTGGATGTGAGAGAGAGTTCCCTGGACCCAGGGGCCGTCGTCGGGCCTTTCGCCCATATCCGCAACGGCAGCGAAATCGGCGGGAACGCCTTCATCGGAAAATTTGTCGAGATCAAAAACAGCAGGATCGGCCCCTCCGCCAAGGTTCCGCACCTTTCCTACATGGGAGATGCGGATGTCGGTGAAAGGACGAATGTCGGAGCGGGAACGATTACCTGCAATTTCGACGGGGTCAGAAAGCACAAGACCCGCGTTGGAAAAGACTGCTTCATCGGGAGCGATACGATGCTCGTGGCGCCGGTGGAAGTCAAAGACAACTCATATACCGGTGCCGGGTCCGTCATAACGAAGGATGTTCCGGAAGGAAGCCTGGCCGTGGCGCGGTCCAGGCAAAAAAACATAGAAGGATGGGCACAGGGGAAAAAGAAGCAGGGGGGGCAGTCGTGAATGGTATCAAAACTTCGTGAGATCAAGGTGTTTTCCGGAACGTCGCACCCGGCCTTCACCGAAAAAATTTGTGAAAGCCTCGGCATCAGCGTCGCTTCAGCCAGGCTGTTCAGGTTTTCCGACGGGGAAACGGGTGTCTCTGTGGAAGAAAGCGTACGTGGTGCTGACGTGTTCGTCGTCCAGCCGACATGCCACCCCGTTAACGAAAACCTGGTCGAGCTGCTCATTATGCTTGACGTTCTCCGGCGTGCCTCGGCCTACAGGATAAACGTGGTCACGCCCTATTTCGGATATGCACGCCAGGACAGGAAGACCAAGGCCCGGGAACCGATCACGGCAAAACTCGTTGCCAACCTGATCGAAAAAGCCGGCGCTGACCGGCTCATTGCTGCGGACCTCCATGCAGGGCAGATCCAGGGGTTTTTCGATGTCCCCGTCGACCACCTGACGGGCATTCCACTGCTTTCCTCGCATTTCCGGGAGACCCTTAAAAGGGAGATAGACGAGGGGCGGGTCGTCGTTGTCTCGCCCGACATCGGTGGTGTCGTGCGGGCGCGGCGTTTTGCGGTGCACCTGAATGCCGACCTCGCCATCGTGGACAAGAGGAGATCCCACGAGGTTGCCAACCTGAGCAAGGTCATGGAAATCATCGGCCACGTGGACGGAAAGGTAGCCATCCTTGTGGATGACATCATTGATACGGCGGGGACCATGGTGCAGGCCGCGGAGGCCCTGCTCAACCGAGGCGCGAAGAAGGTTTACGCCTGCGCCACCCATGGCGTGCTTTCGGGGCCGGCCGTTGAGAGGATCGGTCCGTCCCCCATCGATCAACTGGTGCTGACCGATACGATCCCGTTGCCGAAAGAGAAACAAATCGATAAAATCACAACATTGTCCATTGCCCCGCTTTTTGCGGAAGCCATAAGCAGGATACATTCCGACCATTCCGTGAGCATCCTTTTCCGCTAGGCGACCGGCGCAAGAGACAGGAATGAGAATCTTTAAGGAGGAAGAGTCATGACATCGTCGTCTGTCAAACTGACACTCAAGAAAAGGGAAAAAACCGGCAAGGAAGTGAGCAAGAAGCTGCGTGCCGGAGGGGTGATACCGGCCGTTTTCTACGGGCCCGAACTGGATGAGGCGGTTCCGGTGATTGTGGAGGCGAAAAACGTCCTTCCCTATGCAAATTCCGCACACTGGGAAACGGTCCGGATCGACGCCACATTACCCGACGGCAGGGAGGAAATGTGTCTCATGCGTGACATCCAGAGAGACCCCCTGACGGGGGATGTGCTTCACATAGACTTCCTCCAGCTGTTGTCCGGGCACAAGGTTTACGTCAACGTTCCCGTGGAGGTCACCGGAAGGGACCGCTGCGTCGGCGTCAAGCAGGGCGGAGTGTTCGAGCAGGTCCTGCACGAGCTCGAAATGTACGTCCTTCCGAAGGAAATTCCCGATTCCATCGTTGTGGACGTATCGGGACTCGGGATCGAGGATGCCGTTTATGTCAAAGATCTTTCCCTTCCTGAAAGCGCCGCGATCGAGCAGGATCCGGAATCGGCCGTCGTCATGGTGACCTATGCAACCATGCCCGAGCTGCCCGAAGAGGAAGAAGAGGCGGCGGAAGAAGAGGAAATGGAAGTGGAAGTCGTCGGCAAGGGCAAGGCCAAAGAGGAAGAGGACGAGGAAGAACAGGACTGACGCAGGGTGCAGCTTATTCTGGGTCTGGGGAACCCGGGACCGCGATATGCCTGGACGAGGCACAACGTGGGATGGCTCGTCCTTGATATGCTGGTGGAGGATCTCGGCGGGGCGCCATCTTCGGAAACACGGCACCTTCAGCGGTGGGGGCCTCTTGAAATCGAAGGCAGAGCGGTCCTCCTCGTCAAGCCCCTGACGTACATGAACAGAAGCGGCCTGGTCTTTCACGAACTTCCGGCTGAACTGATGCGGGATCCGGGAAAGGTCCTTGTCGTTTATGATGACATCGCTCTTCCCTTCGGGAGGATCCGCCTGAGGAACGGCGGGTCCGCGGGGGGGCACAACGGCATGAAATCCGTCCTTTCAGTACTCGGGACCCTGGAGGTTCCGCGCCTGCGTGTCGGTATCGCAGGCGCGGATCACCCGCAGGACATGGCCCGGTACGTCACGTCCCCCTTCAGCCGAAGGGAGTTGAAAACCCTGCCGGCAATCCTCGACAGGGCCGTCGATGCGATTCGCATGTGGGTCGCGGGGGAATGGGACAAGGCTATGCAGCGGGCGAATGCCCCGGACCTCATGGAAGAAAGGGAAAACCTGAACGGGAATTGAGTGTGGCGGGGGCGGGCCCTCGCCATATTGTTTTTTCGAGGAGTGCAGCCATGAACGAAGTTCCACAGGTTCGATCGGCGAAGGAGGCTTTCAGCCGGGCGAAAGGCCCTGCCGTAAGCAGCCGACGTGTCCACGTCGGAGGGAAAACGGCTTCCCGGGCCTGGTTTTGCGGGGATGTCGCAGGGCCTGCATTGTTCGTCATGCCCGATAAAAAAATCCTCCAGGAGTTTGCCTCCGATTGGGCGACTCTCCGCCGGAACCCGGAAATCATGGTCCTTCCTGAGCTCCCGCTGTGGATCGACGGATTCAGGAACGAAGCCCTCCGTGTCAGACGGGGCGAAATCCTGGAAAAATGGAGGAAAAAGAAGAGCATTCTCGCGGCGACTCCTGCGGCTCTCATGATGCCTTTCAGGGTCTCAACGGGTTTTTTCCCGGTAGCAGTCGGAAAGAGCCCGGGGCGGGACGCCTTGCTTCAGTGGCTCGCGTCTTCCGGCTACGAACGGACGGACCTTGTCTGGCACCCCGGCCAGTTTGTCAGCCGCGGCAGCATCGTGGATGTTTTCGATCCCGCCTGGAAGCTCCCTCATCGGGTCGAATTTTTTGATGACCGCATCGAGAGCCTTCGGCTCTTCAGGACCGAAGACCAGCGGAGCGTCGCCCCCATGAAAGAATCGATCTTTCATGGGCTTAACGGAGCCGTCGACCTGTCCCTTTCGGAAATGGCCCCCGAAAGCTCCCGGATTGTCCTGTGCGACCCGGAAAGGATCGAGATCCAGGCGGATGCGGCCTGGTGGCTTCTCGAGGAGATGATGGAAAAGGCGGGACTCCGGGAAGGGCGTCCCTGGAATGAAACAAGACGGGACCTGAACGACTTTGAATGTCTCGAGATCACCGGCGTCCTTGACGGGGCCCGAATGCGGTCTTCTTTGATGGAACTCCCCGATTTTCGTGGTGACCGGCGTGCCCTCTGGAATTTCATTAAATACTGGAAAACCCGGGAATACAGCATTACCGTCTGTTCAAGATCGGGAAGGACCCCCCTTGTTGAAAGCCTTGGGAACGTGGATATCGTGGAAAGGGGGCTTTCGGAAGGGTTCCTGGATCACGGGGCGCTTCACCTGTTTCTTTCCGACGGAGAGCTTTACGGGGTTATCCCGCCGCCGGAGAGCGATCCTGTCGAGCCCGGTCCTCCTGTGGAATGGGATGAAAGCGTCCAGAAGACGGAATATGTCGTCCACGAGGATTACGGTATAGCGAAAAACAAGGGGATCGACACCATTGTTGCCGACGGAATGGCCAGGGACTGCCTGATCCTTGAATTCGCGGACAACAGGAGGCTCCTTGTTCCGCTCGTGCAGCTTTACAAGATTCTTCCCTACTACGTGCCCCCCGGTGAAGAAGTTCCTCTGGACGGCCTCGGTGGCAGGACCTGGAAACGTTCCGTCAAGAGAGCCAGGGAACAGGCCAGGGAGTCCGCAGAGGCGCTTCTGGCACTCTATGCGAAACGGGAGACCCTGGAAGGGTACAGGCACGGTCCGGATGGGCCATTGACGGAAAGGATCGAGGCCAACTGTCTGTTCCCACTGACTGCGGACCAGGCAAAAGCCGTCGAGGACATCAAAAGGGACATGGAACGCCCGCAGCCCATGGACCGGCTCCTCATCGGGGACGTCGGTTTCGGGAAGACCGAGGTGGCTCTCCGGGCTGCCGTCAAGGCGGCCGAAAACGGCCGGCAGGTGTTGTTTCTGGTTCCCACCACGCTTTTGGCCGAACAGCACATGGCAACCTTCAGTGCCCGCTGCGACGGTCTGCCGCTGAAGGTAGAGATGCTATCGAGGTTTGTCTCCTCTTCCAGGCAGCGCACGGTCATCGAGGACGTTTCGAAAGGACGGGTTGAGATCCTCATCGGGACTCACCGGTTGCTTCAGAAGGACCTGCAGATGAAAGACCTTGGCCTCGTCATCATTGATGAAGAACACCGCTTCGGAGTATTTCACAAGGAATATGCCAAGTTCCTGCACCCGGGAGTGGATGTCCTTTCCATTACCGCAACACCGATCCCAAGGACTCTTCACATGGCCATGGGAGGCCTCAGGGATGTGTCGATCCTCGCCGCTCCGCCTCACAGGAAGCGTCCGGTGCTGACATCTCTCGGCGAATGGGACGAAGGGCTGGTCCGTCAGGCTGTGAAGCGGGAAACGGAAAGAGGTGGACAGGTCTTTTTCGTTCACAACAGGATACGGACCATCGAACACGTCGCAAAACGGCTCAGGAGTATTTTCCCGGACATGGCAATCGATATCGCCCACGGAAGAATGAACGAGCGCCAGCTTGAAAAAGTGATGCAAAGATTCAGAAAGGGGGCAACACAGGTTCTTGTCTGCACGACGATCATCGAAAGCGGCCTGGATCTTCCGAATGTGAACACCCTGATCGTTGACGAGGCACAGGACCTGGGGCTTGCGCAGATGTATCAGCTGAGAGGCAGGATCGGCCGTCGCGAAGAACAGGCTTTCTGTTTCCTGTTCTACCCCCTTGAATCGTCGCTGACCCCTGAGGCAAGGGAGCGCCTCGAGGCGGTCTCGGAGATGACGGAAGTCGGCTCCGGTTACAAGCTCGCGAGACGTGACCTTGAAATACGCGGCGGGGGCCAGCTGATTGGCACCAGGCAGCACGGGCGTATCGAGCGGGTGGGGTACACGCTCTATTACAGGATGCTCGAGGAAGAAGTGGCGAAACTCAAGGGAGAAGAGGCAAAGGGAGAAACACGCGTGGATTTCCAGTTGCCCCTGCGGCTCCCGGCTTCATATATCCCGCAGTCAAATGTCCGGGTCACGCTGTTTCGAAAGCTGCTGAGAGCCTCGAAAAGTGCTGATGTAAAGGCCATTGAGGAAGAGATGAAAGACCGGTTCGGCCCTGTACCGGATTCGGTGGGAAGCGTCCTGGCCATGGCGAGGCTCCGGGTTTCAGGGAAAAAACTTGGTATAGAATACGTGAGATGCACGGAAGAGGAAACGGTTCTTTACGGTGTCTGCCATGACCTCGCACCCCTCCTGGATGGGAGACGATGGCATAAAGCGAGTGACGGCAGGCTGAGGGGGCCCGGGGGGTACAGGGGGATGATCGAGGTCGACAGGGCTCTGAGAGGAGCAGACACGGCGGATACAGGCAGGGAGGATGTGCGTCATGGGGAATACCGGTGAAAAACTGCTCAGGCTCATGGATGTGCTGAAACAGCTTCGGGAACCCGGCGGGTGCCCCTGGGACCGGGAACAGACGATGGAAAGCCTCAGGCCCTTTATTGTCGAAGAAGCCTACGAACTGATTGAAGCCATAGATTCAGGGGACGCGAATGTCATTGCCGAAGAGTGCGGCGACCACCTTCTCCAGGTGGTGTTCATCGCGAGGATCGCCGAGGAGGAAGGGAGTTTCGACCTGGGTGACGTTCTCGACACGCTCTTGGAAAAACTCGTCCGTCGGCATCCCCATGTATTCGGCGATGTCATCGTGGCCGACAGCGAAGGTGTCAGGAAAAACTGGGAGCAGATCAAGAAGGAGGAAAGACGGGACAAGGACCGTGATCATTCCATCCTGTCGGGTGTTCCGAAAAGTCTCCCGGCCCTTGTGCGGGCATTCCAGATACAGGAGAGGGCGGCGAAGGTTGGTTTCGACTGGCCCGCCGGCGATGTTTCGCCGCTGCTCGCCAAAATCGACGAAGAGCTTGAGGAACTTGACGAGGCCCGAAAGGCCGGTGATATCAAAAGTATCAGGGAAGAAGTGGGCGATTTGCTCTTTGCCGCAGTCAACCTGGGCCGGCATCTGGGAGTCGACGCCGAATTCTGTCTCCAGGAAACGAATAAAAAGTTCACAAAGCGCTTCAGTTTCATAGAAAAAACCGTCGAAAAGGGCAACCGGGACTGGTCGGAATATAGCCTGGACGAGCTTGAGAGTCTCTGGCAGAGGGCAAAAACAAGAAGCTGAGGTAGCCTGAAAGGAACAGAGAGTATAGAATCGAAAAACGTGGCGGCAAAAGTCCGCGATCCAAAACAGGAGGTGCGCTGATGGAAAAATCCGCCGATCGCAAAATGGATCAGCGTCATGCCGAAAAGGAAGAAATGCAGGAAATGAAGCCTGAAGGAAGCGCAAAGGGAACAAGGAAGGACGAAAGGTCTTCCCGACCCGTTGCAATTACGGAAACGGCGCTCCGGGACGCTCATCAGTCCATCATGGCCACGCGGCTTCGGACAAAGGACATGCTGCCTGTGGCCGAGATGATGGATGAGGTGGGATACCATTCCCTGGAAGTATGGGGTGGAGCCACCTTCGACTCCTGCATGCGTTTTCTGGACGAAGATCCCTGGGAGAGGCTCCGTGAGCTCCGGAAGCGTTTCAAAAAGACAAAGCTCCAGATGCTGCTCAGGGGACAGAACGTCGTCGGCTACAGGCATTACGCCGACGACGTGGTCCGGGAATTCGCCAAAAGGGCTGTGGGCAACGGACTGGATATCATACGCGTCTTTGACGCGCTGAACGATGTGAGGAACATGGAAATCGCCGCCGACCAGGTGAAACGGGAAGGAAGCCATCTCCAGATGTGCCTGTCCTACACCATATCCCCCGTGCATACCCTGGAGGCGTTCGGAGAGCTTTCACTGACCATGAAGGACATGGGGGCCGATTCGATCTGCATCAAGGATATGGCCGGCCTCCTGAGCCCCGTCGATTCGGGAGCCCTCGTGACGGCCATCAAGGAAAAGACGGGTCTTCCGGTTCAGGTTCACTGCCACTATACCAGTGGCATGGCCGCCATGTCGTACCTGGCAGCTGTTGAAGCCGGTGCCGATGTGATCGACTGCGCCATATCCCCCCTGGCGATGGGGACGAGCCAGCCGGCGACGGAAGCCATGGTGGCGGCCCTGCAGCGCAGCCCCTTTGACACCGGTCTCGACCTCGAGAAACTTGCACCAATAGCGAGACATTTCAAATCCGTCAAGGAAGATTACCGCCAGTTCGTCATGGGGCTGGAAGGCGTTGACATCAACGTCCTCCTCTACCAGATTCCGGGAGGGATGTATTCCAACCTCGTGAGCCAGCTCAAGGAGCAGAACGCCCTGGATAAACTCCAGAACGTTCTGGAGGAAGTTCCCAAGGTTCGTGAGGAGATGGGCTATCCGCCGCTTGTTACGCCGACCAGCCAGCTGGTCGGAACACAGGCGACGCTGAACGTCCTCACCGGCGAGCGCTGGAAGATCGTGCCCAACGAGGTCAGGAAATATTTCCTGGGTTTTTACGGAAGACCTCCCGGGAGGATCGACGAGACCATCCGTGAAAAGGTCATCGGAGACGAAAAGCCCATAGACTGCCGACCGGGTGAAATCATCGAGCCGGAGCTTGAGAGGATCTACGAGATCATGGGGCCCTTTATCATGCAACCCGAGGACGCCTTGAGCTACGCCTTGTTCCCCGCTGTGGCGAAGGATTTTCTCGTCAGGAAATACGCCATGCAGACGAAAAGGGATGTGGGTTTCGAGGAACTTGTCGAAGGAGCCGCCTATCCCTTATAATGCCGCGGTGCCAGGCGATGATGTTATAATTGCCTGGATGCGAAAATGCGCAAACAAAGCCGGGAACGAAAGTGGAGGAGATCTGATGACAACGGAAGAAAAGATTCTCGAGACCATTGATTCGAAAATCCGTCCTGCTCTTCAGAGCCACGGCGGTGATATCGACTATATCAGTTTCGATGACGGTGACGGTATCGTGAAGGTCAGGCTCACCGGAGCATGCGGAAGCTGTCCCTTTGCCCAGGAAACCCTCAGGGCCCAGGTGGAAGCCGTCCTGAAAAAAGAGATCCCGGAAATAGCCGGGGTCGTCCGCGAAAGGGAATAAGGACGAAAGCGGAAGAATAAAGGGGTGATCGTGACCATACCTGCGGATTCAGTCATTGTCGTTCCCAACGATGAGGCCATGTCCAGGTTCCTTGGACAGCACGACGAGAATCTGAGGCTCATAGAGCAGCGGTTTCCCGTCAGGCTTGTCGTGAGGGAGAAGGAAATTTCCGTACAGGGACCCGACGCCGACGTGGTCGAGATGGTGACGCGGATCGTCTCGCAGCTTGTCGGTGTGGCGAAAAGGGGGCATATACTGAAGCCCTCTGTCGTCAGTTACGCCATGAACGTCTATGCGGAGCACGAGGACGTGGATCTGATTTCACTCTATGAAGACGTGATCTGCATGACCTACAGGGGAAAGCCGATCCGGCCCAGGACGACGGGCCAGAAAAAATACGTTGATGCCATACGGAACAACGACGTTGTCTTTTCCATCGGACCCGCCGGTACGGGAAAGACATATCTCGCTGTGGCTCTTGCCGTTGCGGCTTTGAAGGATGCCGCCATCAGCAGGGTCGTGCTTGTGCGTCCCGCCGTGGAAGCCGGGGAGAGCCTGGGGTATCTTCCCGGCGATTTGCGGGAGAAGGTCGAACCCTATCTCAGGCCGCTCTATGATGCGTTCTACGAAATGTTCTCCCCCGAGCGGTTCATGAAATATGTCGAAAAGAGGGTTATAGAAATCGCCCCGTTGGCCTATATGCGCGGGAGGACTCTCAACGACAGTTTTATCATTCTTGATGAAGCGCAGAATACGACGCCCGAGCAGATGAAGATGTTTCTCACACGGCTCGGTTTCGGTTCGAAGGCGGTTGTGACGGGCGACATTACCCAGATCGACCTGCCCGCCGGCAAGGATTCGGGCCTCAAGGTGGTGCAGTCGGTATTGCGCGACATACCGGGTATCGATTTCGTGACCCTCGGCAAGAGTGATGTCGTTCGTCACGAGATCGTCCAGAGGATCGTGCAGGCCTACGAAGACTATGAACAACGGTGAGAAAAGCCAAAGTAGACAGGCCCCCCGGACAGCAGTAAGTCTGGCGGGCCTCCAGTTGTACTTCTCGAAGCTGCGGAATCAGGTTGTTGCCTCATTGGTGCTGGTTTTCGTGCTCTCCGCGGTATATGCCGGCAGTTGGTGGATGGATGCCGGACATTCCTCCTTCGTGCAGGGTGAGCCCGCCCCGAGAACATATTACTCGCGGTACCGGATGAAATATGTTGACGAACAGGCGACCCGGGAGCTCCGGCAGAAACGCCAGGAGAACCTTCTCGGAGTGCTGGTGCGTGAACAGGATGCAATAAGCGAGCTCGGCATGAAGCTCGAGCGGATCTCCGCGGGCGAGGTGGAAGATATCCTGCCTGGGGATCTCGCGGCCCTTTTGCAAGAACTTTCAGCCCCGGCTCGTGGACGGGTCCTGAATGCCGTATCAGACACCGGGTTGTACTTTCTTGAGGAGGAACCCGGGGAGTACGGCGAGGAAGCGGTGTGGCGGCTCCTCGACGAAACAGACCTTGAGAGCGCCGAAAAGAACCTCGCTTTCCAGATCATCGATCACCTGATGAAGCCCGTTGCCATGATCGACCCCGAGGCCACTTCCGAGTATCGCTCATATATACGGGAACAGGTGCAACCCATCGAACGGAACATTTCCACCGGAGACGTCATCATAAGGGAAGGCGAACTCATTACGCCGGACATCTCCGCCATACTCCGCTCCCAGGGATACCCCGAACGGGTCTTTCCCTACGAAGGCTACCTTGTCCTCCTGGCCCTGGCCCTGGCCTGGCTCGCATGGTACTGGTGGTACCAGAACCGGAGCAGTTACCCTTTGCAGACGAAAGAATGGGGGTTCCTCGTCACCGCCCTTTCTGCAGGATGGGTATTCCAGTTTCTCTCGCGGTTTTACGGCGGGGAGGGTTTCGGCATCCTTGCAATGGGAGCCTGGCTTTACTTATGCTTTCCGGCCCATCTTGGCTTCCAGCTGGTCCTCGGCGCGGGTATCCTGGGAGCCTTCGCTTCCGCCGGAGCGTCCCTCACCGAAATCATCCTGTCTTCAACCATTGCGTTGATACTGGCCTTTCTGGGCTACCTGCTTTTGCCCGCAGTGGACAAGCGCCGGAGACTCTTCAGGTTTCTGGCCGTCATGGGTTCCGTTTCCGCGGTGATCGTCCTCATGTGCCGATATGGACTCGGCCTTGACATCTCGATCCGGATGGCGGCAACCTACTTTCTCTCCGTCTTCTTCTGGACGATTCTCGCGGTGGCCCTCCTTCCGGTCTGGGAATCCGTATTCGACATCCTCACGCCCACGAGGCTCGTTGATCTGAGCCACCCCTCCCATCCTTTGCTCAAAAGGCTTCAGCTCGAGGCTCCAGGAACCTATCACCACTCCCTCATGGTCGGAACCCTGGCCGAAGTGGCGGCGGAAAAACTCATGATGAAATCCCTTATTGTCAAGGCCGGCGCCTACTATCATGACATCGGGAAACTCAGAAGACCGCAGTTTTTTGTCGAGAACCAGCAGGCGGGCGAAAACGCCCATGACGCCCTGGCACCGACAATGTCGGCCCTGGTGATCGTTTCCCACGTGCGGGACGGTCTCGAGATGGCGAGAAAATACAAGCTGCCGCGGCGGATCTGTGATTTCATCCAGGAGCATCACGGAACCACGTGCCTGCAATATTTCTTCAAAAAGGCCCAATCCGCGGAGCAGGAAATCCCGGTGGAGCAGTTCTGCTATCCCGGGCCGAAGCCGGCAAGCCGTGAAACGGCGCTCATCATGCTGGCGGATTCCGTGGAGGCCGCCGTCCGTTCCGCCGGGTCAACCGTCCTGGATACAAGGGATATCCAGGACATCGTAGCCGATGTCATAGAGACGAAAGTCCAGGAAGGGCAGATGGACCATGTGGACCTGACCCTGAGAGAAATTTCCGTCATCAGGGAGAGCTTCATCGAATCCCTCCGGCACATGTATCATACGAGGCAGGTCAAGCCCGTTGAAGAGAAGAAACCGGAAGCCGCACAAGGGAGAGCCGCTGATGGCACTGAAATTTGAAGTAAGTAGGCAATTCAGGTCTGTGCTGGGAGGTCTTTCGCTGGAGGCGCTTGAAAGGACTCTTTCAAGTCTCTGGGGACGACTTGCCCCTGACGCCCCGGAGCCGGAAATGCTTGAAATATCCCTCTCTGCGGCAGACTCCGAAGGGATGCGGGAACTCAACAAAAGGTATCGCGGTATCGATGAGCCGACGGATGTCCTGTCCTTTCCGCTCTGGGAAACAACGGACGGTCTTTTTTCGCCTCCTTCGGGCTGGCCGGTGCTCGGGCTCGGGGACGTCGTGGTCTGCCCACCGGAAATCGCCGGGAATGCCGATCGCTGCGGGAAGAAATACGAAGACGAACTCCTTCTGGTCCTGGTTCACGGCGTCCTGCACCTTTTTGCCCGGGATCACCGTAGCGAAGAGGACAAAATCGGGATGTGGAAAATCCAGGAGGATCTTGTTAAGGCCTATAGAGCAAAAACAGCACCGGCGCCCGGAGAAAAGGAGTGATTCGGCAGTGAGCGAGGATGTGGCTCAGGATTTTCTGCTCCTTTTCATCCTGCTCGTGGGGTCCGCCTTCTTCAGCGGTTCAGAAACCGCCGTCACAACCATCGGCAGAGGGAAGCTTCTTGCCCTCCAGGAGAGGCATCCCCGCAGGCGGAAGAGCATCGAATGGCTGTTGGCTGACATGCAGAGGGCCCTGACGGTCATCCTGATCGGGAACAACCTGGTCAACATCGCCGCCAGCGCAGTTGCCACGTCTGTGGCGCTGGCGCTTATCGGAAGCGAGGGCGTCCTGGTCGCCGTGGGCTTCATGACGGTGGTGATCGTCATATTCGGAGAGATCCTTCCGAAGAGCGTGGCCATTCTCAAGTACGAGGCTTTCGTCATTGCGGCCCTGCCCGTCTTGCGGGTCATCCACGTCTTCGCCAAGCCGCTGATCCTTGCGACAACAGGTGTTGTCCGTTTCTTCGGAGCCCTTTTCCGGGTCGATCTTTCCGCCCGGCACACCTTCGTGACCCGCGAGGAGATCGAGCAGATGGTCGATATCGGAGAGGCCTCCGGGGCCATCGAAGAGGACGAGCGCAAGATGATCCACGGGATTATCTCGTTCGAGGAAACGCGGGTGTACGAGATCATGATACCCAGGACGGACATGATCGCCATTTCCTCCGAAACGACCCTCGAGGAGTCTGTCTCCGTTTTCCAGGAATGCGGGCATTCAAGGGTCCCTGTTTTTGACAAAAGCCCCGACCACATCGTGGGAATCCTCTACGTGAAAGACATCATCGGCGCCATCCGTTCCGGGGAATTTGATGAGAGTGTCCAGGGGCTCAAGAGAGAAGCCCTGTTTGTCCCCGAGATGATGCGTATTGCCGACCTTCTGGATATCATGAAGGGCAAACGCGTCCACATGGCCATCGTCGTCGACGAATACGGGGGAACGGCGGGACTGGTGACTCTCGAGGACCTTATTGAAGAGATTTTCGGCGAGATCCAGGACGAGTATGACGAAGAGACCCCGCCGCTGCAGAAAGAGACGGAAGGAAGCTATCTCGTGAAGGGTTACATGGATCTCGAGGACCTGAGCGAGGAAATCGGCTATCCCTTCGTTTCTGCGGACGTGGACACCATCGGCGGCCTCATCCTCTCTCTGGCCGGGCGTTTCCCTGACCAGGGGCAGCGCCTGTATTACGGGAGCTGGGATATCGAGGTACTGGAAGTCGAGGACCATCGCATCAAGCTCATCCGCCTTTCGCCCAGGGATGCAGGTGTCGGGATGGGGGCCTATGAGACCCGCGATGAAGACTTCTGAGGAAGGTGGCGGTTGACATGCAGTGGCCCGCGGCAACGGGAAAGACACCCTCGGAGCTCCTCGATCTGGCAAGGGAAGCGTCCACCCATGCCTACGCACCCTATTCGGGGTTTCCCGTCGGAGCCGCCCTTCTGTGCCGGGACGGGAAGATCTACACGGGGTGCAACATCGAAAACGCGAGCTACGGGCTGACAATCTGCGCCGAAAGGAACGCCCTGGCAAAAGGGGTTTCAGAGGACATGGAAATCCCCGTGGCCATTGCCGTGACGGGGATTTCAAAAACGCCCTGTTACCCGTGCGGGGCATGCAGACAGGTGCTCGCCGAGTTCAATTCCGTCATGACAGTTGTCCTTGAGAGCGACGGCGAATCCCTGTTGTTTTCGTTGGCGGAGCTTTTCCCCCATCCATTTGTCAAGGAGCCCAAAAGAGGCGAAGATGACTGTTCCTGAGGACAAGGGCACCGTCTACAGAAGCGGTGTCGCCGCCATCGCGGGCAGACCCAACGTGGGGAAGTCGACCCTTGTCAACGCCCTGATGGGCTGGAAATACTCCATCGTCTCCTCCAAGCCGCAGACGACCAGGCACTGCACCCGCTACATTTTTTCAGCGAAGGAAGGCCAGGTGGTCCTCGTTGACACACCGGGACTGCACCGCCCCTTGCACCTTCTGGGAAGGACCATGGAGAACAACCTTCTCAAGGTTCTCTCCCAGGTGGATATGGTCTGTCTTGTCACAGAGGCCACGGACAAAAGCCTTGGTCCCGCGGACAGGATCCTGATAAACCGCATCGCATCGGGGGCGTCGGTGCCTGTGTTCCTTGTCGTCAACAAGATCGATCTCGCCATTGATCCAGTCGAAGCCGCCGTAAGGATCAGGAGGTTCTACGACGGGAGTCTGGACATCTGTGGCGAGGCCCTTGTCAGTGCCGGGAAAAACGTCGGAGTGGAGGGATTCGGAAGGAGTCTCATCGAGAGGATGCCACCCGGTCCTTCGTTGTATCCAGAAGATATGGCCGGCGATTTTTCGGAACGTTTTCTGGCTGCGGAAATCATCAGGGAGAAAGTTCTTGAGCAGACCGAACAGGAGGTCCCCCATTCCGTTGCCGTCGTCGTCGAAGAATTCAAGAGCCCCGACGAATACCCGGAACGTGAAAACCTTTTTGTGCGCGCCGAGATTTACGTGGAGCGGTCCGGCCAAAAGGGCATCCTCATCGGCAAGGGCGGATCGAAGCTGAAAGCCATCGGCAGGGCGGCGAGAATCGACCTCGAACGCCAGTTCGGCCGGAAGGTCTATCTTGACCTGTGGGTCAAGGTGCGGCCGCACTGGAGGGAAAACGAGTCCGATCTCAGACGCATGGGTCTCCTTTAGGGCGTGGGTGGTCAGGCATGGAGGGAAAGAGCAGGCAGGGTCTGATCAAGGAGCGCGGGGTTATTCTGAGACGGGTCGATTCACCCGAGGGAAACAGGAGCGTATACGTTTTTCTTTCCCGTTACGGCCCCCTCTGGGCATCCGCACCGGGCGCGGCGCGTGGGAAAGCACGTTTCGGCGGTTCTACGGAACCCATGGTTTGGGGTATCATGCACCTGTACCGCGGGCCGAACCGTTTCTACCTCCGCGATGTGGATGTCAAAAAGGATTTCTGGTCCCTCCGGAACCGGCCCGAAAGGATGCGGAGGGCGATTGAATGGATCCGGACCGTTATCGTGGCACTTTTGCCCATGCATCCTTGTGACGAATTGTTGCCTCTTTTATACTGGTCCCTTTCCTTCCTTGAGGATGAATCCGTTCCGCCGGATGTCGCTGAATGGAGATTTTTCTGGAGATGGCTCAGAATCTGGGGGCTGGCGCCGCACCTTCGCGGATGCAGCGAGTGCGCCTCCGGAGATTACCGAAAATGGGTCCTTTCCGAAGACGGGCTCTACTGCGGCGCGTGCGCGAGGTCAAAAGCGGGCGTCCGTCTGGGGGCGGAAGACGTGGACACCCTGCAGAAGGCTGTCGTCCTGTCGAGGAAGGCCTTCATCGAATGGGCAAGACAGGCTGTCATTGATGAAAGGACATTGAATCTTTGCAATGACCTGGTCAAAAAGGGTATCCTGTCCGGGACATGACATAATCGGCAGAAGGCCGTTTTGTTTCGAAAGGGAGGGAATTCCTTGAATTTTCAGGACATCATCATTCGTCTCGAGAAATTCTGGGCGGAACAGAAATGTGTGATCCAGCAACCCTACGACATCGAAGTAGGCGCCGGCACCATGAATCCGGCGACGACCCTCCGCGTACTGGGCCCCGAACCATGGAGGGTGGCTTACGTGGAGCCCTCGAGGAGGCCCACGGACGGCCGGTACGGGGAAAACCCCAACAGGCTCCAGCATTATTACCAGTATCAGGTGATCATCCAGCCCTCGCCGGACGACATCCAGGAAATTTACCTGGAAAGCCTCAAGGCCCTGGGCATTGAACCGGAGGAACACGACATCCGCTTTGTGGAGGATGACTGGGAATCACCCACCATAGGAGCATGGGGGCTTGGCTGGGAAGTCTGGCTTGACGGCATGGAGATCACCCAGTTCACCTACTTCCAGCAGGTCGGCGGGATCGACATGGATCCTGTTCCCGTTGAGCTGACCTACGGTATCGAACGGATCGCCATGTTCGTCCAGAAAGTCGACAACGTGTACGATCTCACCTGGGTGGACAACGTCTCTTACGGCGACGTGCATCACCGGGGGGAAGTCGAGTTTTCCACCTACAACTTTGAGGTGGCGGACACGTCGATGCTTTTCGACCTTTTCTCAAAATACGAAGAGGAAGCGCAGCGATCTCTTGAGGCCGGCCTGGTGTTTCCCGCCTATGATTACGTCCTGAAATGTTCCCACACCTTCAACCTTCTGGACGCTCGCAACGCCATCAGCGTGACGGAAAGAACGGGGTACATCTCGAGGGTCCGGAACATTGCAGCACAATGCTGTGCTGCATACTGTGAGCAAAGGAAAAACCTCGGATACCCGCTCATGGACAAATTTGAAGGAAAGACGGGGAGGCAGGCCCGATGACGACACGGGATTACATTCTGGAGATCGGCACGGAAGAAATACCGGCCGGTTTTGTCTCCTGGGCCCTGGACGAGATCCTCAGGATCGCGAAAGCGGAATTCGATACCCGGAGACTGAGCTTCGATTCCATGAAAAGCTTTGCGACACCGCGACGGATCGTTCTTTATGTCAGGGACCTTGCCGAGAAGCAGGAAGATCTCACCGAAGAACTCAAGGGTCCCACCTGGCAGCAGGCTTTTGATGCGAACGATCATCCCACGAAGGCGGCGAAGGGATTTGCGAAAAGCAAAAACGTCCCTGTGGATGACCTCGAGAAGCGGAACGTCGGCGGCACCGATTTTGCCGTGGCCGTCCTGAAAAAAGAAGGTCTCTCTTCCGTGGAGGTGCTCAAGGAATCCGTGCCGGCGATGATCAGGCGGCTCGTGTTCCCGAAGAATATGTACTGGGACGAGACCTTCGTCCGTTTTGCCAGGCCCATACGGTGGATCCTTTCTCTTTTCGGAAGCGACGTCGTGCCTTTTTCCTACGGAACCCTTGAAGCCGGGAGGGTGACCAGGGGCCACCGCTTCATGGGCTCGCGGAAAATTGAAATCAAAAGCACCGATGAGTATTTCGGAAAGCTCTTCGACAATTCCGTCATCATCGATCCGGAGAAACGGCGTGAAAAGATGCTGGCCGGGATTTCCGCCATCGAAAAAGAAATCGCGGCGAGGGCCGAACGGGACGAGGCGCTGGTGGAAGAGAATCTCTATCTCGTGGAGTATCCCGTTCCCTTTGCCGGCAGGTTTGACGAATCCTTCCTCGAGATGCCCGAGGAAGTGCTGACGACGACAATGAAGCACCACCAGCGGTATTTCCCGGTCAGAGACGAACAGGGCGCCCTGAAACCCTACTTCATCGGCATCAGCAACAACAGGGCGACGAACATGGCCGTCGTCAGGGAAGGAAACGAGCGGGTCCTCAGGGCACGCCTGACGGATGCGGCCTTTTTCTGGAAGGAAGACCTCCAGATCCCGCTGCACCGGCGGGTGGAGAAACTGAGAAACATTGTCCACCAGGAAAAGCTGGGCTCGGTATACGACAGGACGATGAACATCCAGGCCATTGCCGTCGCCCTCTGCGATCAAAACGGGTGGAGCGACATCCGGCCCCTCGCCGAGCGGGCCGCGTACCTCTCGAAGGCCGACCAGGCGACGGCAATGGTTTACGAGTTTGCCGAGCTCCGCGGCATCATGGGGCGCGAATATGCGAAGCGCAACGGTGAAGACGAGCGCGTGGCCCTTGCGGTTTTCGAGCAGTATCTGCCAGCCTGCGCCGGTGATGTGACGCCGTCGGACCAGGTCGGGGCGGCCCTGGGGATAGCCGACAGGCTCGACACCATAGCCGGCGGCTTCAAGGCGTCTCTTCAGCCGACGGGCTCGCAGGATCCCTATGGACTCCGGAGGGCGGCGAGAACGATCAACGAGATTATCTGGGCCCTTGATCTTGACCTCGACCTGGAAGCCGCGACAAGGACGGCGGCGGCGGTATATGAACTGGACGAATCCGGCGTCAGCGGTATCCTGGATTTTCTGAGGCAGCGCCTGCAGCACCAGGTCAGGGAAAAGGGATATCCCCATGACCTGACGTCGCTTGCCCTTTCCGTTACCTGGCAGCGGCCCCTGCAGGTCCTTCGATTCCTCGACAGTTTCGCCGCCGTTCGCGATACGGAGTGGTTCAGGGGCCTTGTAACCGCGGCTGTACGTGTAAGGAACATCCTTGCCAAGGCCGAAGAGCCCACGGGCGTGCCCGACGAGAGGCTTTTTGCCGAGGATGCGGAACGGTCCCTCTGGAATGCCGTCGAAGCAATCCGGGAACCGGCTGAAAAAGCCGTGGCGGAGTGCGAGTGGGAGGAACTTACGCGGCTTCTCGCACGACTCGAGCCACCCGTGACGGCCTTCTTTGACGATGTCCTCGTTATGACCGACGACGAGAAACTCAGGCACAACCGACTGTCGCTTCTGAGGCGGACGGAAAACCTCTTTGCCGCCGTCGGCAACCTGGGGCTTTTGAAAGGATAGTTCCCTTCGGCCTTCAGGTGACTCCATCACAGGAGGGGAGGAGCCCCATGGAAATGGCGATCTACGTGGTGTCGGATTTTACCGGCGAAACGGCCGAACATGTTGCGAGGGCGGCGTTCAGTCAGTTTGCCTCGGACAGGATCGACCTGCACCGCTTCCGCTACATCAACAACAAGGAACGCGCCCAGGAGGTCCTCGAACAGGCAGCCGAGGACGGGGCGCTCATCATCTGCACCCTCGTTGACCACGATCTGCGCCGCTGGTTCGTCGACAAGGCGGCGGGGCAGGGCACGCAGACGGTGGACATCCTGGGCCCGATCCTTGATATACTTGAAACCAGGCTCGGGCATCCTCCGCTGGAGACACCGGGACTTCTCCGGCGGATGGACGAGGAATACTTCCGCAGGGTCAAGGCCATAGAGTTCGCCATCAAGTGCGACGATGGACGCAGCCCCGAGGATCTGGCATCGGCGGACGTCGTCATTATCGGGGTTTCCAGGACCAGCAAGACCCCGCTGTGCATGTACCTTGCCCACAGGGGCTTCATGGTCGCCAACATCCCGCTCATCCCCGAAACGGAACCGCCGAAACAGCTTTTCGGCATCCTGCCGGAGCGGGTTTTCGGCCTCATGATCCAGCCCGAAAAGCTGGTGCATATCAGGCGGGAGCGGCTGAGGCTGCTGGGGCTTGATTCGGAAGTGTCCAACTACGCGCAGTGGGAACGGGTGGAGGAGGAGCTCCAGTACGCTCGCAACCTCATGAGAAAGATAGGCTGCAGGGTGATGAACGTGACGAACAGGGCCATCGAGGAAACGGCCCAGGAAATACTCGACTACCTGCGAACGTGACATGACACGAAGACGGAGGTGGCAGTCATGAACGAAGCAGCGAGAGAAAAGAAGTATATTTACCATTTCAGTGAGGGCCGGGCGGATATGAAGGACCTCCTCGGAGGCAAGGGGGCCAACCTGGCGGAAATGCTGAGGATAGGCCTTCCCGTTCCTCCGGGTTTTACCATTACCACCGAGGCCTGCCTGGAGTTTCTGGAAAAACAGGATTCCTTTTTCGAAAAGCTGTGGCCCCACGTCAGGGAGGCCGTTTCGGAAATCGAAAGCGAAACGGGAAAAACCTTCGGAGGCACTGAAAACCCCCTGCTTGTTTCCGTCAGGTCCGGTGCGGCCGTATCAATGCCTGGAATGATGGATACCATTCTCAACCTCGGCCTGAATGACGAAACGGTCAAGGTCCTTGCCGAGGAGGCGGAGGATGAGCGGTTCGCCTATGACAGCTACCGACGGTTCATCCAGATGTATGCCGACGTGGTCCTGGGCATCGAAAGCAGCATGATGGACAACGTGATTACCCAGACCAAGCGGAGCCTTGACCTGGAGTACGACTATGAAGTCCCGGCGGAGGCATGGAAGAAGGTCATAGAAAAATTCAAGCGCATTGTTTCCCAGGAGCATGAGGAACCCTTCCCCACCGACCCGTGGGAACAGCTCAAAAAAGCCGTGGTCGCCGTTTTCAACAGCTGGAACACGTCGAGGGCCAAAACCTACCGGAGGATCAATCACATACCCGATGATCTTGGAACAGCAGTCAACGTGGTCACCATGGTGTTTGGCAACCTCGGCGACGATTGCGGGACCGGTGTCTGTTTCACCCGCAACCCGGCCACGGGCGAAAAGGTCCTCTACGGGGAGTTTTTGACGAACGCCCAGGGCGAGGATGTGGTGGCGGGGATCAGGAACCCCGAGCCGATAGCGGATCTCGCGAAAAAGATGCCCGAGGCGCACAAGGAACTGGAAGAGGTCGCGTCACTGCTCGAGAAACACTACAAGGACATGCAGGACATCGAGTTTACCATCGAGAGAGGGAAGCTCTACATCCTCCAGACCAGGACGGCCAAGCGGACCGCGAAGGCGGCCGTCAACACGGCCGTGGACATGTACGAGGAAGGTCTCATCGACGGGGGAGAAGCTGTTTCCCGCGTGACGCCGGACCAGGTGGAGCAGCTGCTTCACAAGCAGATAGACCCTGAAGCGTCCTACGATGTTCTCGCCAAGGGGCTGCCCGCCTCTCCCGGGGCCGCCGTGGGCGAAGTGGTCTTCGATGCCGACGAGGCGGAGCGGCTCGGCCAGTCGGGAGATGCCATCATCCTGGTTCGCCCCGAGACGACGCCTGATGACATCCACGGCCTTTTCGCGGCCCAGGGGGTTCTGACGAGCCGCGGGGGCATGACGAGCCATGCGGCCGTGGTGGCACGAGGCATCGGGAAGCCCTGCGTTTCGGGGTGCGAGGCGGTGCAGATCGACCTCGATGCAGGCGAAATGCGCGTCGGGGACACGGTGGTCAAGAAGGGCGACATCATTACCATTGACGGCACCAAGGGAGAGGTTATCGTCGGAAAGGTCCCGCTGGTGCAGCCGTCCTTTTCCCAGGAATTCCGGGAGCTTTTGGACGTGGCCGACGGCATTTCGGACCTGGAGGTCTGGGCAAACGCCGACACCCCCGAGGATTCGAAAAAGGCAAGGGATTTCGGCGCAATGGGTATCGGCCTTTGCCGCACGGAACACATGTTCATGGCCGCGGAACGGATTCCTGTGATGCAGGAGATGATCATGTCGGGGGCCCGCGAGGAACGGGAACAGGCGCTGGGCAAGCTCCGCGCCATGCAGAAGGAGGACTTCACGGGCATTTTCGAGGCCATGGAGGGCCTCCCGGTCACGATCCGTCTTCTCGACCCGCCGCTACACGAATTTCTGCCCCACGAGGAAGACCTGCGTGAGAAGATGGCGAAACTCGAAAAAGAAGGCAAGAAGGAAACTCCGGAATACGGGAAGGTCCAGGCGACGCTGAAACGGGCGCTGTCTCTCAGGGAAAACAATCCCATGCTCGGTTTCAGGGGATGCCGGCTCGGAATGATCTATCCGGAGATCTACGAAATGCAGATCAGGGCCATACTGGAGGCGGCCTGCGAGCTGGCGGCCGGCGGGAAGAGAGTCATTCCAGACATCATGATGCCCCTTGTCGGGACCCGTGAAGAGATGAAGCGCCTGAAGGAAATGGTTGACAGGGTCGCCGCCGAAGTCATGGAAAAGGCCGAAAAATCCGTGAAATACCTTGTCGGAACGATGATAGAACTCCCGAGGGCGGCTCTTGTGGCCGACAAGATCGCAGATTACGCCGAATTTTTCAGCTTCGGGACCAATGATCTGACGCAGACGACCTTCGGGTACTCCAGGGACGATGCCGAGGGCAAATTCCTTGCCCAGTACGTTACCGACCACATCCTCGACGAAAACCCCTTTCACGTCCTTGACAGGGAAGGAGTCGGCCGTCTCATGGAGATCGCCGTTGCCGACGGGCGATCAACGCGAAAAGATATCCAGATAGGGATCTGTGGCGAACACGGGGGGAACCCCCGGAGCATCGCATTTTGCCACAAGCTGAAGCTGAAATACGTGAGTTGCTCGCCCTACCGGGTTCCTGTGGCGCGGCTTTCCGCGGCGCAGGCCAAACTGGGGCTCATCGACTAGATGGCCTGGAGGCACAAACGGGGCCGCCTGCGGAGGCGGCCCTTTCTTTTCGGAGGTGTTTTGTGAACACCGCTTGTCCAAGAAAGGAATGGGAGACCTTCGAGTCGACCTTTTTGTCGCCCGAGGCCGCGAAAAGCTCCGAAACCAGGGGAAGGCGCAACGAGGAAAGGCCTTGCCCCCTGAGGACTTGCTATCAGCGGGATCGGGACAGGATCATCCACAGCAAGGCCTTCCGGCGGCTCAAGCACAAGACCCAGGTATTGCTGCTGCCCGAAGGAGACCATTACCGCACCAGGCTTACCCATACCCTTGAGGTAAGCCAGATCGCGCGTGTCATCTCCCGCGCGTTGAAACTCAACGAGGACCTCACCGAAGCCATCGCCCTGGGACACGACCTCGGGCATACGCCCTTCGGACACATGGGGGAACGGATCCTTGACGACCTGGTGAATTCCCGGGGACGGAGCGGCTTTCATCATGCGGCCCAGAGCCTGCGGGTTGTCGATGTCCTCGAAAAGGAAGGCCAGGGACTGAACCTGACTGAGGAAGTCAGGGACGGAATCCTTCACCATTCCAAGGGGCAGGTTGATGTTCGGGACGGATTTTCACGCGATCTTCCCATGACCATGGAAGGATGGGTGGTCAGGGTGTCCGATTCAATTGCCTACCTCAACCACGATCTCGATGACGCTCTCCGGGCAGGCATTGTCGATGAAGAAGCCCTGCCCCCGGCTGTCGCCCGGCGGCTCGGAAGCCGTCACAGTTTGCGGATCGGTGCCATCGTCCAGGACGTGACGGAACACAGCCGCGGGGGTCTTATCGTCATGAGCGACGGGATCCTCGAGGCCGTCGAAACCCTTCGTGCGTTCCTTTTTGAAAATGTCTACGCCGCTGGTCGTGCAGGAAGGGAAGAACCCAGGGTGCGGCATGTGCTGGGGACGCTTTTCAGCTTTTTCGAGGAACGCCCGGAAGCGCTGCCGGAAAGGCATGGCCCGGACTCCGTTCAGCATCTGGTGGATTTTGTCTCCGGCATGACCGACAGTTATGCCATGGTCCTCTTCGAGCGGATCGCGATGCCGAGCCCCTGGCCCCACGATCCGCTCAAAGACTGTTTCCCCACATCCGAATCTAGTTGTTGATCCCGTACTGCTTGAGCAGTTCCTGGAAACGTTCTTCCACCTCTTCGGGAGTCCGTTCCTTCCGCTTGCCCGTCTGACCCGGATCTTTCGGGACGGGTACTTCCGTCTTCTGCGGTGGTCCCAGCGGTTGTGGCCCAAGTGCGGGTTTCGTTTCGGGCATCATGTAGGGTGGAGTCACCTGTTCCCCGGCGAGGACAAAATCTTCGGGCAGGCTCAGGCTGTACACATCAACAGCGGCTTTCGCGACGCCGAGAATCTCCTGGTCCTTTGGGGAAAGCAGCAGCATGGGCGCCTCGGGGTCGGAGGTCGCCATTTCCCAGCTGCCACCGTGAAGTGGACAGGTCGTTCCGGGAGCCATCCCGTCGGGAAGCAAAATGCTCGTCGA
Source organism: Thermovirgaceae bacterium (assembly GCA_049974965.1). Lineage (GTDB taxonomy): Bacteria > Synergistota > Synergistia > Synergistales > Thermovirgaceae > UBA1876. The sequence continues at coordinate 2,317 of JBNGCT010000002.1, read as the reverse complement.
CGGGCAGCTTGATGTGGCCAGAAAGCCCGACTCCGAACAGACGGAGACGTTTTCCATGATCTGGCCGGAGGGGGCGAAATGCTCCCGCACCGGAAGCCTTGTGACGGCTTTTTCTACAAAGACCTTCCATACGGGGGCGGCAACGGCTCCACCCGTGCCGGGCCTGCCAAGGCTTTCATGGTCGTCGTGACCGGCGTAGACGACGGTCACGAGTCCGGGAAGCCCCCCGGCAAACCAGGCATCGCTGTATTCGTTGGTCGTTCCCGTCTTGCCGAAAGTTTCATAGCCGGCAATGGCGGCTCTTCTGCCGGTGCCGGCCCGGACGACGTTCTCCAGGATGGAGCGTATGGAGAGGACGAGCTCCGGGGCGATCGCCGGCACCGGTTTGGGACCGTGCTGTTCCAGGATTTCTCCTGCCGCCGTGGTGACCCGCTTGATGCCATAGGGGCGTATGCGGTATCCGCCGTTGGCGAAGACGCTGTAGGCGGCCGCCATTTCCAGGGGGGTGACGCTCGCCGATCCAAGGGAGAGCGACAGGTCGGCGGGAAGATGTGGGGAGGTGAAACCCGCGTCCCTGGCAATATTGAGAATCCGGTCGATGCCCGTCATGTGGCCGACCCTCACCGCCACCGTGTTGTACGAATGGGTGAGGGCTTCAAGAATGGTGACCTCGCCCCGGTATTCTCCGGTGTAGTTTCCGGGCTGCCACAGGTCTCTTCTTCCGCTTTCGTCGATGCCGTTGTCATAGGACACGGGGGCGTCAAGGACGTGGTCCACCGGCCTGATGCCTTCCTGGAGTGCGGCGGTGTAGACGAAGGGCTTGAAGGCCGAGCCCGGTTGCCTGAAGGCCTGGGTCGCCCTGTTGAATTTGCTTTCTTCAAAGTCCTTGCCTCCGACGAGGGCGAGAATTTCTCCCGTGGAAGGCTCAAGGGCGACAATGGCACCTTCGCTCTTGAGTCCCTGTATCGCCTCTTTTGCATCTTTCTGGACATCGAGGTCGATGGTTGTGTAGACCCGCAATCCCCCGCGGTAAACCATGTCGCTGCCGTATTTGGGGAGAAGGTGATCGAAGAGGATGTATGAAATGAAATAGGGCGCCTGGTCGAACATCAGAGCCGGTTTTTCGAGGTTCTGGAAATCCAGCTCGATCTTTCGTGCCGTTTCCGCCTCCTCTGAGGATATGTACCCGTCCTCGCGCATGCGGTTCAGGACATACCGTTGCCGCTGAGCCGCCCGGTCGGGGTGTCTTTTCGGGGTATAATATTCAGGCGCCTTTATGATGCCCGCGAGGAGAGAAGCTTCGGACAGGGTCAGATCGACGGGTTCCTTGTTGAAATACAGCTGGGCCGCCGTGTGGATGCCCCAGGCGCCGTGCCCGAAATAGATCATGTTCAGGTACATCTCGAGAAGGCGGTCCTTGGTGAAGACCCGCTCGAGCCTCAGCGCGAGAATGGCTTCACGGACCTTCCTGTTGAGGGTCTGTTCCCGCGTCAGAAAGAGGTTCCGAGCCAGCTGCTGGGTGATGGTGCTGGCGCCCTGCTTGACTTCGCCGTGAGTGATGTCCACCCACAGGGCCCGGAGGATGGCGGCAAAGTCGAGGCCGCCGTGTTCATAGAAGGAACTGTCCTCCGCGGCTATGACGGCCTGTTTCATGAAGGGGGAAATCCGGTCGAAGGCCACCCATGTGCGGTTTTCGTGAAAGAGTCGCGTTATGACCTTTTCGTTCCTGTCATAAACGATGGTGGAAAGGTCCGCCTCGTAATGGGCGATTTCTTCCACCGAGGGGAGAGCCGACGCCGCGTTGCGCACGTACAGGGCGGTGAAAACAGACAGGACGGCGACACACAGAAGAAGAACCATGAACACAGTCCTGAAAGCCGTGCGGGCAAGGGTACGCCGTTGTTTCGTTTTCGTCGTCTTTTTCTTCGTATTGCCATTCTGGCCGTTCTTTAGACTGTTGCCGGATTTTCCCATTCCAGACCTCCGGATTTCATCCGGAAAACACCTTGAAGGCGATTTTCCCGTTGGATAGCTAATTTTGAACATCCAGTGAATCAGACAAGTGCAACAAGAAGGATACCAGAAATCAGGTAAGGCTAAAACGTCTTTCAAAACAAGGCCTCAAACTTGTTCATGATGGGGTTGCACAACCGGCGGAAGCGTGGTATATTCATCGCCGTCGCTCCGTTGGGGCGGCCGGAAGAACCTTGATAAAAGAATACGGTGCGCGGAAAACGAGCGGATCAACGTTGAATTTTATGGAGAGTTTGATCCTGGCTCAGGACGAACGCTGGCGGCGTGCTTAACACATGCAAGT
>JBNGCT010000001.1:0-67746 GCA_049974965.1 Thermovirgaceae bacterium | reverse complement strand
ATCTTCATGTCACTCACCTCCTTTTTTGGAGAAACTTCCACTTTTCCTTTTATGCCATGGTCATGCCGCCGTCAACGGCTATGACCTGACCGCTGATGTAAGAGGCTTTTTCGGACACGAGGAACGCGACAAGGTCGGCAACATCTTCCGGTTTCCCGAAACGGCCCGCAGGAACCTGCCCGAGCATGGCATCACGGGTTTTCTCAGGAAGGACCGCCGTCATGTCGGTCTCGATAAAGCCTGGAGCGATTGCATTCGCGGTAATGTGTCTCGAACCTACTTCCCTCGCAACACTTTTGGTGAATCCGATGATTCCGGCCTTTGCGGCGGCATAGTTCGCCTGGCCCGGGTTCCCAGTCAAGGCGATGACCGAAGAAATGTTCACGATTCTTCCCCATTTTGCCTTCACCATTCCCCGGATTGCCTGACGGGTTACGAGAAAAACGGGGTTCAGATCTTTCGCAATGACATCTTCCCATTCTTCGTCTTTCATCCGCATAAGAAGATTGTCTCTCGTGATGCCGGCGTTGTTGATGACCACAAGAACGGTCCCGATGCGGGCTTCAATCTCTTGAAACATCCGCTCGACATCCCGTTTCTCTGAAACGTCCGCCTGAAAGGCCTCGGCCCTGGCTCCTGCATTTCTCAGCCGTGCAACGACATCTTCAGCGCCTTCACGGGACCGGTTGTAATTAACGGCTACGGAGTATCCCATTTCACCCAGTCTTGTCGCAACGGCCTTTCCAATGCCCCGTCCCGCGCCGGTTACAAGCGCAACCCCGGACGATTTCGACATGTCTTATCCCTCCTGACGCAATGTGCGGACCAGAGACTCCGCTTCCTCAGGGATCCCCGCTGTCAAGGCCGAAACGCCTTTCACGGTCCGGCGGATGAGCCCACTGAGCACCGTCCCCGGACCGATCTCCGCGAAGGTGTTCACTCCCGCCGAATGCAGATACTCGACGGTATCCTGCCAGAGGATGGGACTATAGGTCTGAAGGTACAACGACTGTTTGATATCGTCCACACTTTTTTGCGGTTTGGCGGAAACGTTGGCGACTACGGGCCATTTCGGTTCCTGCCATTGGCACTCCTCAAAGGCGGCCTTGAGCATTTCGGCGACAGGTTTCATAAGCCTGCAGTGAAAGGGCGCGCTGACTTTCAACGGCACAGCCCTCTTTGCTCCCCGGTCTTTGGCAATGTCCATCGCTTTTTCCACGGCTTCCGTTTCACCGGATATGACGATTTGTCCAGGAGCATTGAAATTCGCCGCTTCACAATCTCCTATTGGCGAAACTTCCTCGCAGATTTCTTTCACGGAGTCTCTTGCGATTCCAATCAAGGCAGCCATGGTGCCTTTCCCGAGAGGGACAGCCTCCTGCATCAGCCGGCCGCGCAGGTGCACGAGCCGAACGCCGTCGGCGAGACCAAGTGCTCCGCCTGCGACAAGGGCGGAGTATTCACCGAGGCTGTGTCCTGCAACGTACGCAGGATTTGGATCAAAACCAAGTTCTTCCCTGATCACGGAAAAAACAGCGATGCTCACCGTGAGAATTGCGGGTTGGGCAAAGGCGGTTTTCTTCAGTTCCTCTTCGGGGCCTTCAAGAATCAGTTTCCCGAGATTGAACCCCAAAGCCTCGTCGGCCTGCCGGAAAACGCTGCGGGCTGTCTCAAAACGCTCCGTGAGGGCGCGCCCCATGCCCACTTCCTGAGAACCCTGCCCAGGAAAAACCATCGCATATGGCATCGTCTCAATCCCTCTCATTCCAGGAGATTCTTTTCAAGAGACTTCAAGACTTCCATCGTCTGCCCGAACATCTCATGAATGATTTTTTGCGCCGGCTCAACGGCTTGTACAAGAGCGGCCGTCTGCCCGGCCATGACCGATCCCCATTCAACGTCGCCTTCTATCACCGCGGCCCGGAGCTTTCCCGTGCCGAATTCTTCCAGTTCTTTCACGTCGGCGCCGCTTTTTTCCAGCGCCTCGAACTGTTTCGTGAACTTGTTCTGGATGCATCTCACAGGATGCCCCGTCGCCCTGCCTGTCACGACAGTGCTCCTGTCTCGTGCCTTGATGATTTCCCTTTTGTACGCTTCGTGGACCCTTGATTCCTGGCAGCAGGCAAACCGCGTTCCGACCTGGACTCCCTCGGCGCCGAGCGCGAAAGCCGCCACCACCGCCCGCGCATCGGCGATCCCGCCTGCTGCAATAACGGGCATGTCCACGGCACCGGCAACCTGCGGAACCAGGACCATGCTTGTAATCTCGCCGATGTGCCCGCCTGCTTCCATGCCTTCTGCGATAACGGCATCAGCGCCTTGTCGGGCGACGCGCTTCGCCTGGGCGATGGACGCGATAACGGGAAGGATCTTCGTCCCGAGCGGTTTCAGCCGTTCTATGACTTTGCCCGGGCTTCCGGCCCCTGTCGTGACAACGGGAACCCGCTCACGGGCAACGACCTCTACGGCATCTTCGGCAGTCGGCGAAAGCAGCATGATGTTCACGCCGAAAGGCTTGTCCGTCATGGATTTCACTTTACGGATTTCCTTTTCAAGCAAATCGGGAGGCATGCTGCCTGCCGCGATAACCCCCAGTCCGCCTCCATTGCTTACAGCTGAGGCCAGCTCGGCATCGGCGACCCAGGCCATTCCTCCCTGGAGTATCGGATATTCGATGCCAAGGAGTTTTCTCATGCGGTTGTTTTGCAGCATAATCACCACCTCAAATACGAAGCATGATGGCACCGTAGGTCATCCCGGCGCCGAAACTCGTCATGACAACGCTGTCGCCTTTTTTCAGCATGCCCTTCTGCAAGCCCTCGTGAAGAACGAGAAAAACCGACGCGGCTGACGTATTACCGTAACGGTCCAGATTCACAATCGATTTTGCCGGATCGAGCTTCATCCTTTTGAGTACGCCTTCGATGATCCGTATGTTCGCCTGGTGAAAGATCCACCAGTCCACATCTTTCGGTTCCATGCCCGCATCGGCGCAAAGCCGTTTCAGGAAAGGAGGCAGGACGGTGTTGACATACTTGAACACGTCGTTGCCCTTCATTTTGATAAAATGTTCTCCTGCGTCTACAGTTTCGTGGGTCGCAGGCTTCTCTACAAGCCCGCCCGGGAATATGATGAGATCCGATTTTTCCCCTTCGGCATGAAGCTCTGCAGCCAGAATCGAGTTGTCGCCGTCTCCGGCGGTGAGAACCGCCGCACCGGCACCGTCGCCGAAGAGCACGCAGGTGTTTCGGTCGTTCCAGTCAAGCAGCCTGGACAGGACCTCGGCACCGATAACCAGAACGTTTTTCCACAGCCCGCTTCCAATCCCCGAGGCGGCGACAGTCAAGGCGTACACGCATCCCGTGCAACCGGCCTGGAGGTCGAAAGCTCCGGCACGTTGAGCCCCGATCAGATACTGCACTTTCGGGCCGACACCCGGGAAGACCGTATCGGGAGTATTCGTCGCGACAATAACCATGTCGATGTCCTCCGGGTCGAGGCCCGCCTCTTTGAGTGCTGCGACACCGGCTTTTGCCGCAATATCGCTGGTCAACTCTCCGTCAGAAACATGCCTCTCCCGGATCCCCGTGCGGGAAGTGATCCATTCATCGCTGGTCTCCACCATTTTTTCTAGGTCATCGTTGGTAAGTACCTTTTCCGGTACATACATTCCTGTTCCTTTCAGGACGACGGGAATGCGAAAGTCAATCCCCAATCTGCACGCCTCCCTCCTCGAGTTCTTCCACTATGGACTGTACCCCCTGTTTTCTGACGAAATCCCGGGCTACCCCGAGGGCACTGCTCACGGCCCTGGCCCTCGACCTTCCGTGAGCCTTTATGACTGCCCCGTTGACGCCCAGCAGGGGTGTTCCGCCGGTTCTTTCGTAATCAAAACGGTGGGACAACTCCTTGAGCATGGGAAACATGAAGGCCATCCCCACCTTGGGCAGAAAACGTTTCTGGATCTCCCCCCGGATCAATGAAAAAAGGGCTTCGCCGGTGCCTTCTATGAACTTGAGCAGGATGTTTCCGGTCAGTCCTTCACAGACGACGACGTCAGTGGTGCCTATCGGGATATCCTGGCCTTCCACATTTCCGACAAAGTTGACAGGAGCGTTCTTGAAAAGGGCGTGAGTCTCCTGGATGAGTTCGTCGCCCTTGATTTCCTCGGAGCCGTTCGAAAGCAATCCTATTCGGGGTGTGCCGACGGATTGGATCGTTCTCATGTATACATCGCCCATCAGGGCGAACTGGTAAAGATTGAGGGGCTTGCACCTGACTGTCGCGCCCACATCGATCAAAAGACTAACACGCGCCAGGGCGGGCAAGGGAATGCCCAGTCCGGGCCTTTCTATTCCCTTGATACGGCCGACGATGAGCACGCCGCCCGCCACAATCGCGCCCGTGTTGCCTGCAGAAACACAACCGACGGCTTCATTGGACCGAACCATCTGCATGGCGACATGAAGGCTTGACCTCCGTTTCTTGCGTATTGCTACGGCGGGGGATTCGGCCATATCAATGGTTTCCTCAGCCTCCACGATGTGAACGCGCTTTATCGTGTCCGAGGCAGCATCTTCAAGATGAGGCCTGATAGCATCCGGTTCCCCCACGAGGGCGATCTCGATATCCCCGTGCTGTCTGCACGCAAGGACAGCTCCTTTGCAGATTTCACCGGGAGCGTGGTCCCCTCCCATTGCGTCAAGGGCTATCAGCACGTCGTATCTCTCCTCTTTCTCTCATTTGCTGTCCTGGAATGATCCGTTTTGCCGGGAAGCGCTTTCGGGGTCACCCACAACGGTAATAAACCTCCCCACGAATATTTCCCGGTCACCGACAGAGGTCCTGACACTGACTACATACTTGTTTCCTTTCCGTGTGCCGACCTTTGCCCGGGCGACAAGCCGCTCGCCCACTTTTGCCGGGAGGCGGTAGCGCAATCTCGCCGCACCTGTGAAAACCATGTCGGCCTCGATCACGGCTATTGCCAGTGAACTGGCCTGTGCATAAATGTAGTGGTCCGAAACAAGTTCCGTATGCCTGAACGCCATTTCCGGTGTTGTCGTCAAGAGCGAAAGTGCTCCGTGGTTTGGATCAAGCTCAACAAGGTCTCCGATGACTTCCTCGCGTTTCAGCGACCGGAGTCGGGAAAGGGCCTGCTGGGCCATAAGTCGCATTCGTTCTCTCACTTCCGGGATTCCGAGTGTGGCCCGATCCAGCCGTATCGTGCTGATGCTGACGCCCAGCATCCGCGACAATTCCTCGTCCGTTAAAAGCGGATCCATCTTGAGTTCGGCCTGGATACGGCGATGCCGCGTGAGCTTTTCGGAAGAACGTGACATGTTTCCCATCCTTGTTATCAGGTAATAGTACCTGGTACCAGAACACGGCAAGTATATCGATTCATGATCCGTCGGTCAATAGTAAAACCGGCATGGCGGGGATTCTTCCCCGCCATGCCGGTCCAAGGCTGCCGTTATCGGCGCGATCAGGATCCTTCCTTGTTCGCCTCGGCCGAGGCCGATTTGACGCTGACGTTCCTGCCCCGGTAATATCCGCATTCAGGACAGGCCCTGTGAGCGAGAATGGTCTCTCCGCAATGCGAACATGCCGTCACGGCCGGGGTCTTGAGTGCCCCCAGCCATTTCGCCTTTTTATTATGCGTTCTCGAATGGGAAGTCTTGTTTTTGGGTACCGCCATGTTTTGTCCCCCCTTTTTTACCTTTTCGCTCTTTTTCTTCGGCAAGCGCTTCCGCCAGGACCGCAAACCTTGGATCTCCCTCAGTGGGTTCGCAGGAACAGACTTTCCGGTTCCGGTTGCAACCGCAAACAGGACAAAGCCCCTTGCAATCGGGCCGGCAAAGGACCTTTTCCGGGAAGGCCATTACCAGGGTCTCCCATACCTGGTGGGAGATATCAAGCGTCCCCGCCTCTTTTTCAATGAGTACGGTGTGTTCGTCCAGGTCTGCCGCTTTTTCTTCTTCATCACTTGACGAATTATAAAAATACCGGAATTCATGTTCCAGCGCAAGGTCCGTTTTTTCCAGGCACCGGGAACAGGGTGCTTCCGACTGTGCGCGTACGCGGATATCCGCTATGACCCGTTCGCCCTGGCGCTGCATATTCGCATGCGCTTCGAGGCTCCCGTTGAAACGGAAGGTTTGTCCCCCGTAGACAACGGTTCCGTAAAGCGGAAGTTCCCAAAAAAACCTGTAGGCCCTACCCCTTTCGAATTGTCCGTACTGGACTGAGCAATCCCATTTTTTCGGGCGGCTGTCAAGGCGCGGCAGATTTTTCCGTTCAGGGGACATCTAGCCCGTGGTCAGCTCCGTTGTGTCTCTGGCGATGACGAGTTCTTCGTTCGTCGGCACGATCAAGGCCGAGACCCTTGAATCGTCGGTGCTGATAATCCGTTCCTCGCCCCGGACATCGTTTTTCCCGGCGTCCAGTTTGACGCCGAGGAATCCGAGGCCCTGAAGAACCTGCTTCCTGACGGTTGAGCTGTTTTCGCCGATGCCGGCAGTAAAGACGATTGCGTCTATTCCGCCCATGGCAGCCGCGTAGGCCCCGATGTGTTTCCTTATCCCGTAACAAAGCATGTCAAGGGCGAGCCTTGCACGTTTGTTCCCTTTATCAGCCGCCTCCTCGACGTCCCTGAGATCGCTGCTGATGCCGGAAACTCCGAGGACACCGCTTTCCTTGTGCAGGACATGGCTCATGAGTTTTGCATCGAGGTTTTCCTTCTCCATGAGATACAGCACCAGTGTTGGGTCAACTTCACCGCACCGGGTTCCCATCAGGACCCCGGGGACGGTTCCGAACCCGAGGCTTGTGTCTACGGACTTGCCGCGATCAACGGCGGTAATCGAACTGCCGTTGCCTAGATGGCATGTTACGATTTTCAGTTCATTATAGGGCCTGTTCAGGATCTCCGAAGCGCGGTGAGCCACATATGCGTGACTCGTTCCATGAAAACCGTAACGGCGCACGCGGTACTCTTCATAATAGTGGTACGGTACGCCGTACATGTAGGCATAGTCCGGCATGGTCTGGTGAAAGGCTGTGTCGAAGACGGCAACCTGGGGGGTTTCCGGAAGGAGTTCGATCATCGCCTTGATGCCGGTCAGGTTTGCAGGGTTGTGCAAGGGGGCAAGGGGTACACATTCCTCTATGACCTTGAGGACCTCTTTGTCCACCACGACGGAACGGGCGAATTTTTCACCGCCGTGAACGACCCTGTGCCCCACCGAAGAGAGTTCGTCCAGGCTCTTGAGTACCCCGTGTGTTTCATCCAGGAGGGCATCCAGCATCTTTCTGATTCCCGCCTTGTGGTCCGGTATCGGTACATCGAAGACGACGGGGTCGTCGCCCGCTTTTTCGTGCTTGATCCGCGAACCTTCGATGCCGATTCGTTCGACCAGGCCTTTCGAAAGCACTTCCTCCGTTGTCATGTCAAACACCTGGTATTTCAGTGATGAACTGCCACAATTCAGTACCAGTATCTTCATCTTCTCATCCTCCTTGACCAAAAGCCTACCTCCGGCGTATCGTACTGCCACATGCCCTTACGGGAGGTGGGGAAAATCGCTTGCCGTGATTACGGGGTGGTCGGCATCATTGCTGAATACAACCCCTTTCACACGGGTCATTTATATCACATGGAAGCGGCGTGCCGCCAATCGGGCGCGAAGGCGACGATTGTGATCCTTTCGTCGAATTTCGTCCAAAGGGGGGAACCGGCTTTTCTCGAGAAGCGGACGAGGACCGAAATGGCCCTTGCCCATGGCGCGGACCTCGTCGTTGAGCTTCCTGCCCTGTATTCTTCCCATAACGCCGGAGTTTTTGCAGCCGGCGCGGTGGACTTGCTCGCTTCCACAGGCCTTGTGACGCACCTTTGTTTCGGGATGGAAACCCCTGAAAAAGTGGACGAAAAACTGCTGGATGTTTTGCTCCTGGAGCCCGAAACTTTCAAAAAAGCCCTTGCCGCCCATCTGAAAAGCGGCTTTTCTTACGCGGAGGCGCGTTCTCGGGCAGCAGATTCTCTTGTCCCGGGGGCAAAAGACATTCTTTCGAAACCCAATAACACGTTGGCGTTTTCCTACCTGCTGCGCCTGCGCGAAAAGCATTATTCCATCAAGCCTCTCCCGGTGCGCCGCATCGGCGGAGCATACCATAGCACCGAAACGGGCTTTTTGCCAAGTGCCACCGCCATACGGCGCGCCCTCAGGGAGAAACAGACGGAGATCCTCAAAGCCCTTCCCGAAGAAAGTGCCCGGCTTATAGCACGGGACATCAGGCAGGGACGATGCCTCCTCTCGACGATGTATTACTGGCGCATTCTGAGATCCGTTATCATTCGCCTCAAGGCTGAGGAAATCAGGCGTTACGCGGAGATGTCCGAAGGTCTTGAGCATCGGATACTTGAAAGGGCGAAAAGGTCCGGATCCTTGGAAGATTTTGTGGAATCATGCGTCAGCAAACGGTATCCCCGGGGACGGATACAAAGGCATCTGGTCCACATCCTTTTGGGATTGCGCCACGAGGACAACCGCAGGGCCCAGATGACGTCACCCCCTTATATACGGGTCCTGGGAATGAACGAATCGGGCAAAAGACTCCTTCGTGACATGAAGGAAACGGCTTCATTGCCGGTTTTGTTCCGGCACAAGGATTTCAGGGATTCCTTTGAGAAAACCGTTGCAGAGATCGAATACAGGGCCTGCGGCTTGTGGGAAAACCTTGTCGATTCACCTGAACCCGGGAGGGAGCGGGTCGCACCGCCGGTTTTTTTCAGCCGGTAATGGTTTTTGGGGGGAAGCGCTCTCTCAGCCTCCGGTATACCCCCGGCGGGACCATGTCCTGTATGGATCCGCCGAAGTGAAAGACTTCCTTGATCGTACTGCTTGACAGGTAGGAATACTTCGCTTCGGTGACGATGAAGAAAGTCTCTATTTCCGGGGCAAGTTGCCGGTTCATGAGCGCGAGCTGGAATTCGTATTCAAAATCGGAGAGTGCCCTGAGCCCCCTGATAATGACCCTGCATTGTTCAGCTCGCATGAAATCGACCAGAAGACCCTCGAAAGACTTGACACGCACATTCGGCAAATGACTCAAGGCTTCCCTGTTCATCGCCTGGCGTTCATCGATATTGAAAGTGTAGTTCTTGTTTCTGTTCTGCAGTACTCCCACGATGAGCTCGTCGAAAATGGCCGCCGCCCTTTCGGCAATGTATATATGTCCGTTCGTGATCGGATCAAAGGAACCCGGATAGATCGCCCGATGGATCACGCGTTTTCCTCCTTTCCCGTGTCCTTCCGGAAAAATGACAGGCATGTATCACCGTACCGGCGTGTTTGAACAAGTGCCAGGCCTCCTGCCCCATCTTCAGGCGGGTTTTCCCGGATGGAATGTTCAATTACCATAAGCCCATTGCCTTTCAGAAGTTCCGTGACATCATCCGCCGCGAGAATGGTCAGCCATCCCAGCCAGCCCTTTTCATAGGGAGGGTCCGCGAAAACAAGATCGTATCGGTTACCCCTCTTTTTAAGAAGCGGTATGGCCCGCCTGACATCCATGCTGTAAATCAGGACGTTTCCGCGGTTTTTCAATTTCTGTTTCAGTTTCGCAACTCCCTGTCGTGATTTCTCCACAAGGTGCACGGACACAGCGCCGCCTGCCAGCGCCTTGTCGGTAATTCGGCCGGTTCCGGCGAAAAGTTCCAGCACCTTGTACCCCTCAACGGAACCGAGAATCTGAAACAACGCCATAACAACTTTTCCAGGGGTCGGGCGCAATCCTTGCGTGATCTTTTACCGTCTCCCTTCGAGTCCCTCCATGTAGTCCCGCACGAGGGGTTTGATGTCTATGACCGGCGTTCCGTCTATTGCGTCAAGGCCCTTGACGGTAAGGCGACACCCGTTGATTTTCAAGACCTCCACGGGAGTCACACCGACCGGATTCGGTCTCGCCGGACTGCAAGTGGTAAAAAGTCCTCTGACCGGGCGGTTCACATCGCCCCGTGGGTGGACTTTCATTGAGAACCCGTTGCTTTTGTGGAACACGAAAAGCACAAGGACCGACTGCCCTTCCCGGATTCCCTCGAGAGCATCGCGATACGTTTCTTCAACTTCAACGGCCGACGAGGTCCGGCGAAAGATTTCAGGCGGTTGGGGCACCTTGATCACGGATCTGACAAATCCGATCGGATACATTCCGTAACCTTTCATTGCCAAGCTCCTTTTTCCAGCATGAAGACGAGTTCCTGCATCGCACCTTCCACCGATGGAGTGACAAAAGGTCTTGTCGCCGGGTCAAGCTTCACCAGGACCGCTTCATCCCGGGGGACAATTTTCATGAAAAAATGTTGCCGGAATTCCCCGTCAGAGGTCATCGTTTCGAGAAGAAAGGTCCCGTCTGATCCCTGGTACGAGGTTTTGAAGACCCAGCGGCAGTCTTTTCCTCCACCTTGCTCGTCTTGGAGTTGCCCGAGAGTATCCAGGTCGGGTACGGGGCCATTGTATTCCAGGTGCATTCGTCCGCCCCCTTCGTGTAGACGTTCCACCGTCCACGATCGTGCCTTTCGGAATCGTATCACATGGATTGTCTTTTCCGCAGCCGTCCATTTCCTCTCGTACTTGGTCATGACCGCTCTTTCCGGGTTGATCCAATGACCTTCGCAGGTAATGGCCGGATGACCGTGAAGCGTTTCTTCCGCTTCGGCGGCATAGGTTTCGTCGTCCGTAGCCATTTCAAAGTACGCACCGATTTTCAGGACCGCCGCCAGCACGTCAGGAAAGGTTCCTGCCGTTACACGCCGTTTCTCGTGTTTTTTCTTCGGCCACGGGCAAGGGAAATTCATATAGAGCCCATCGAAAACAGAATCAGGGAAACATTCCCGCAAAAGGAACCGGGCGTCCCCGTGAAGCAGCCTCACGTTTTGGAGCCCTTCTGTTTCAGCTCTGTTGCAGCACTTCAAAAGGCATGTTTTCGAAACTTCAAATCCGAAAAAAAGCGTTTCGGGAGCACTTTTTGCAAGATGTACCAGGAACTCACCGTTACCAAAGCCGATCTCCCCGATGACGGAAGCTCCCATGTGTCTTTCGAGACAGGTTTTGACTGACTTTTCAGGCTCTGTGTTCAAAATGATGCCCGCTTTCATGGTCTTTTTTCTCACCCCGTTTTGTCCTGTCTGTCTTGACGAAATGAGTGTTCTTCATACAATATACATGGCTGGTGTGTCAATTTTTTTAATATTCGTAAATCAGTTGGTCCGTCACTCTCTCCCGATCAGTGCGGGAACTCCATATGGTCTGCTGGAAAGGCTTGCCCCGATAATCTTTCGAAGTTATCCCTATGGTACTATGAGTGAAGGTACAAATACTGTTTGCGTCCGTTTGCAGTTTTGATCCGCCAGGAATTGCAAAGGTTCTTTAAAAGGAGGGGAAACATATGTCAAAGGTCATCGAAATTCGATGGCATGGACGAGGTGGACAGGGGGCAAAAACCGGCTCCGCCATCTTGTCTGAAGTCTTGTTTGAATCCGGGAAATTCGCGCAGGCCTTCCCTGAATACGGAGCGGAACGACAGGGGGCTCCCATGAAGGCTTACAACCGGATTTCCGAAGAACCCATCCGTGTCAGGTCCGGCGTGCTGAATCCCGATGTGGTTATGGTCATCGACCCGACCCTTCTGGATGCCGTGAACCCGGCGGAGGGAGGAAAGGAAGATACGGTCTACATCATCAACACGACGAAAAGGCCCGAACAAATCAAGAAACAGCTTGGACTGCCCGCCTCAGCAAAGGTCATGACGGTGGATGCGACAGGGATTACCCTTGAAGAGTTCGGCCAGAACCGCCCGAACACACCGATGCTTGGTGCTGCAGCCAGGCTGTTCGGGGACGTTTCCGTCGATGCGTTCATCGAGCATTTCAGGACCAAGATGGGAGCAAAGCTTCCCGAAAAGGTCCTGCAGGCGAACCTGAACGCCATCAGGCGCGGTTTCGAGGAGGTGCAGGAAGCATGAAACTGAAAGGCTGGAAGGATCTCCCCCCTGGGACAACAGTGCCTGCTTCTACCGCGGAGGAAGTTGAAACAGGGCAATGGCGCAGCGTCAGGCCCGTCTGGGACGAGGACAAGTGCATCCACTGCCTGCAGTGCTGGATCCAGTGCCCCGACAGATCCATCAAGGCAAACGAAGAAGGCAAAATGACGGGTATAGACTATTTCTATTGCAAGGGTTGCGGACTGTGCGCCGCCGTTTGCCCGAAACAGGCAATCGAGATGCGGCCTGAATCCGAATTCCTCGAAGAGTAAAGAACGCGAAGAAGGATGTGATACGTATGCCTCGAAAGGATATCACCTCAGGCAACTGGGCTGTCGCCGAAGCGATGCGGCAGATTAATCCCGACGTCGTGGCCGCATACCCCATTACCCCGTCGACAGATATTCCCATGAAGTTCTCCGAATTCGTCGCCGACGGCGCCGTCGATACGAACCTGGTCACCGTCGAAAGCGAACATTCCGCCATCAGCGCCTGCCTCTCGGCCTCCATTTCAGGAGCCAGGGTCATGACAGCCTCGAGCGCCAACGGCGTGGCCCTCATGCACGAGATCTTCCCCATCGCCGCATCCTACAGGGCTCCCGTTGTCTTCGCCCTTGTCAACAGGTCACTGGGAGCTCCGATCAACATTCACTGTGACCACAGCGACAGCATGGCGGAACGTGATTCGTCGTGGATCCAGCTTTACTGTGAAGACGGCCAGGAAGTCTACGACTCGATGATCATGTCCGTTCGTGTGGCAGAGCACAAGGATGTTCTTCTTCCCGTATTCGTTTGCCAGGACGGGTTCATCACAAGCCACTGCTTCGAACCGGTGGAATTTCTGGACGATGAACAGGTCGCGAAATTCATCGGCGAAAGGCAACCGGTCAATTCTCTTCTGGATATACACAATCCGGTAGCCTACGGCTCTCTGGCGCTCACGGATTACTACTTTGAGATCAAACGGCAACAGATCGAGGCCATGAAGAACGTCAGGAAAGTCTACGAAGACGTATCGGAGGAGTTCGCGGCCCTGACGGGAAGGAAATATCCCGTCATCGAGGGGTACAGGACTGAAGATGCCGAGCATATCATGGTGATCATGTCCTCTGCGACGGGTGCGGCCAAGGAAACCGTCGACGCGCTCAGGGAGAAGGGGCACAGGGTAGGCTGCCTGAGAATCCGCATGTTCCGGCCCTTCCCCGCAAAAGACATCGCCGATGTTCTCAAAAATGCCAAAAACGTCGCCGTGTGCGACCGGGCCGCAGGCTTTGGAGCGGCAGCTCCCCTTTTCACGGAAATAAAGGGCGCACTGTATGACGAAGGGATAATGGTTCCCGTCAACAGTTATGTTTATGGACTTGGAGGCCGTGATTTCTTCCCCCACAATGCCGAGGAGGCTTTCATGGACCTCGTCGAAAACCGCATGAGCGCCGGGGAAAAATACCTCGGGCTCCGCGAGTAGGCAGGAGGTGCCGACACAATGGCTGTCAGGCTGAAAGATTTGACAACCAAAGATACACCGATGACAAGAGGCCACAGGATGTGTCCCGGATGCGGAGCACCCACGGCGGTCAAGCAGGGCCTCATCGCTGTCGACAAGCCCCTGGTCGTGACCTGCGCTACAGGATGTCTTGAGGTTTCCACGACGATTTATCCTTTCAACGCCTGGAATGTCCCCTTTCTCCACAGCGCGTTCGAGAATGCCGGGGCAAACGTTTCAGGAATTGAAGCCGCTTACGTGGCTCTGAAAAAGCGGGGCAAGATCACCGAAGACATCAAGTTCGTCGCTTTCGGTGGTGACGGTGGAACCTACGACATCGGGCTGCAGGCCCTTTCAGGGGCCGCCGAGCGTGGACACGATTTCACCTATATCTGCTACAACAACCAGGGATACATGAATACCGGAGCCCAAAGGAGCAGCGCGACCCCCCACGGCGCCAGCGCGACGACGTCCCCCGCCGGGAAGAAGATCCCCGGCAAGATCCAGCGCCCGAAAGACCTGACGGATATCATGGCCGCTCATCACATTCCTTACGTGGCCCAGACGACGCTCCACAATCCGCAGGACGTGATCGAAAAGGTCAAGAAGGCCGTTGAGACCCCGGGACCAAGCTTTGTCAATATCCTTGTACCCTGCGTGCTTTTCTGGAGAATTGATCCGGCCATGCAGAAGGAAATCTGCAGGCTGGCTGCAGACACGCGAATCTGGCCCGTGTACGAAGTGGAAAACGGGGAATGGAAGCTCAATTACAAGCCAAGGAAATTTGTCCCTGTCGAGGAGTACCTCAAGCCTCAGGGCAGGTTCCGTCATCTTTTCAAAAGCGATGAATGGAAACCCGTGATCGAGCAGCTCCAGAAAGAAGTCGAAGAGAAATGGACCTACGTCCTTGGCAGGTGCGGTGAAACCTGGGAACCGAAGGAATAGTCACACCAGCCGGGATTTGTTTCCGTGCTTGACCCGGGAAAGAATCAAAGATACAATACTCGACGCTGACGGGACGTAGCGCAGTCTGGTAAGCGCACTTGACTGGGGGTCAAGGGGTCGGAGGTTCAAATCCTCTCGTCCCGACCAGAAAGCAAAAAGCGGGAGACGTTGGTCTCCCGCTTTACTTTTACCTGGAAGAAAAAGGCGAAAGAAACGGCGGCGAAAAACAACGATGACGATAAAGGGAAAAGGCGTTCACGCAAAGATCGGTCAGCATTTTTTGATTGACTCGAATATTGCCGGATTCATGTGCCAAAAGGCGGCAATTCGACCAGGGGATACGGTCCTCGAAATAGGTCCGGGAAAAGGTATGCTCACGCGACATTTGCTCCAGGCGGGACCTCTTCGCCTTTATACAATCGAGATAGACCGGCGTTTTTCCTCCGAGCTGGAGCCCCTCAAGTCCTGTCATCCACATCTGGAGATTATCTGGCGTGACGCACTTGCCTTGGATTACCGCCGGTTTTTTGATTACCAGCCGGACAAGATAGTCGCCAATATCCCCTATCAGATCAGCACGGACCTTTTATGGAAACTTCTCGAGGAAGCGGCTCCCGCGGGGACCGGGTATTTTCTGATGATGGTACAGAAGGAAGCCGCCGAAAGGCTGTCCGCGCGCCCGGGTTCCAGACGGAGTAATCCACTGAGCGTCACTCTGGCGCGTATGGGGACTGTCGAAATTTTGAAAACCGTTCCGCCCGAAGTCTTCCAGCCCAGGCCGAAGGTCCAGTCCGCAATCCTGCAGATCCACCTGAACAGGACGAGTTTCCTTAAAGAGGAAAATCGATGGCGGTTTTTTGTTGAAAGGGCTTACAGGCAACGCAGGAAAACGCTCTTTAACAACCTTGTCGGAGGACTGCATCTTGAAAGGGCAATGATTCTGGAATGGTTTGAAAAAATTGGTATCGGTTCGAAGCAGAGGGCCGAAGAGCTCGATACCCAGGCATGGGGGCAACTTTACGAGGAATGGATAAAATCTGGCGGGCGAAACCTTGAAAGGTCCACCCGCCTCGATTCCTCTCGGAATCCTTGAAGAAAAGCGAAAGGACGATTCCTAGGAAACCCGGTCCTTCAAAGCCTTTCCGGGGCGGAAAGCCGGAACCTTCTTGCTGGGGATGTTGATGACCTTTGACGGATCCTGGGGATTTCTCCCCTTCCGGGCCGCGCGCTTTCGAACCTCGAAAGTCCCGAACCCTACAAGTTGCACCTTCTCACCTTTCGCGAGCGCAGCGTTGATCGCGTCGATCATAGCCGCCACGGCTTCGCCGGCCTGCCGCTTGTTGATTCCTGCGGCCTTCGCCACAGCCTGCACCAGATCTGCCTTTGTCATTCTTCACGCACCTCCTTTTTTTCAGTCTGGGACTGAAACCACCTATGGTGCTCCTTGTGGTATTAATATCACGTTGAAACAAGCTGGTCAAGGCCGAAGGCTTCGGGTTCGCTTTCGGGAGACAGTTTTCCAGGTGACTCGGAGCGGCGAGCCTTCAAAATCAGCAATATTTCTTAAAAAACGATGAACATGTCGTTCAAAAGAAGTTGTTACAATCTTTGGATCGTTTACACGGAATTCAAAATGAGGTGGCTCTGTTCCCGTTTGCACGCACTTGAAAATTGAAAGCTTTTTCCCCCTGTTATCGGAAGGCATTCGTTCGAAAAGGAAAGATTCCCTGACGATTTTCCCCAGCAGTTCGTCGGGAAGCACACGCTTCCTGTTTTCAACTGTTTTTTCCACGAGCTCGGGTACTTTCTGCAGCCCTCTTCCGGTTTTCGCGGAAAGAAACAGAAGCGGCGCGAAATCGACAAAGGGCATTTTTTCTCTGACGGTACGGCGTATCAGGTCGCCTGAACGAGGTTCTTTTGAAAGAAGGTCCCACTTGTTGACCACCAGAAGCAACCCCTTTCCCTTGTCAGCAACGTGGGCCGCAATTTTCTTGTCCTGGTCGGTGCAGAGAGGATCTGTCTGCATCAGGAGAATCGTGATGTCGCTTCTGTCGATGGATGCCTGGGTCCGCACAAGGGAATAGAATTCCACATCAGACCGGATTTTTGAACGTTTCCTCAATCCAGCCGTGTCGATAATGCGAAAGGGCTTTTCACCGAAGAAAACAAGTGTGTCAATGGAGTCCCGCGTCGTTCCCGGTACATCTTCGACAAGGGCCCGTTCCGTTTTGGCGAGAGCATTCAACAGTGTTGATTTTCCGACGTTCGGCCTTCCGACGAGGGCGAGCTTGATTTCATGGGCCTCCTCGCTTATCGGAGTTTCGGAAATGTATGGAAGAATCGTGTCGAGGAGATCTCCGATGTTTCTCCCGTGGGAAGAGCTGACGCCAACCACGTTTTCGAATCCAAGTGAGTACAGATCGTACACCCACTTTTCATGGACGACATCATCAATCTTGTTCACAACGAGTATTACGGGCTTCCCGGTTTTCCTCAGCTGCAGGGCGATTTCTTCATCAAGGGGCGTACTGCCGTCCATGGCATCCACCACGAACAACAGGACGTCACTTTCTTCAATGGCCGTCTGAACCTGACGGTAGACGGCGCCCGCCAGATCCTTCCGTAAAGACCCCGTCATCCCTCCCGTGTCAACGAGATAAAATGCCTTCCCCTGCCATTCTGCACGGGTGTACAGCCGGTCTCTTGTTACGCCCGGCTGGTCGTCAACTATTGCTTCACGGCGTCCGGCTATGCGGTTGAAAAGCGATGATTTTCCGACATTCGGGCGCCCGATAATCGCTACTACAGCCATCTTTTTCACCTTCCAGGGATTTTACGGGACTAGTCTATCCAGACTTTCAAACGGGGGAAGCCCCTTTTTGACCGGGAAACGGAGAAAAAAGGTTCCACAGCTTTTCTCAAGGGTTCCGTCTTTGCGGTTCTGACCCAGAAAAGCTCCTGCCCCGGCTCCGGGTCAAGGCATTCAAAACCCGTTTTTTCAAGCACCGAAAGCACTTCATCCTTTATTCGTTTCCCCGCGTGCACTTCGACAAGGTATTTCCAGGGCGGGAGACCGAGCTCCCGGCGCTCGGAGAGTTCCGTTTCCCAGAACCGGTGCCACCCTTTTTCCAGGCCTTTCTGCCAGCCTGCTCCCGGCCTGAATGTCTGCAGAACAACCCTCCTGCTCTCCGGGTTTCTTCCCCTCCACAAAGATTCCCACACCATCCGGAACGTTTTGTATTTCACCTCATAGGAGGGCTTCAAGAGTTCCATGTCCGCGTCCAGCCAGCAAACAAGATCTACGAAAAGCTCATCGCACAATTCTAGAGCCTTCCTTGAACCTGTCACAATGCCACCTTTTTCTTCCAGGGATTTCACGAGATCCCGGCGGCTGGTCTTTTCGCGTTTTTGGGAGCCATGCCATTCATGAACACGCGTGGCATCCCCGAGAAGTCCTGTTGCGAGCCTTGTGGAAGCTTCTATTCCGGGCCTGACGCCCTCCATGAGCATGCCCCCGCATACAGGGCATTTTTCGGGCAGATCTTCCCTGTTTCGGCAGAAAGGACAGACCGCCAGGGATTCACGTGATTCCCATCGCAGGGCCGTGCCGCACTTTCCACAGCCGAGAACGTGTCCGCACTCACAGCACCAGATTCCGGAGGCATATCCGATCCTGTCCAAAAGCCACAAAACGTTTCTGCCGGCTGCGGCCGCTTCCTGGGTTCTGGTCAAAACGGCATCGGTAACGTTCAGCGGATTTTTAACACCCTGAACATCGAATTCCCTTGCCTGCCTTCTATCGGCGAATATGACCCGCCCCTTGGCTTCGTCGGGACATTTTCCCTTTTGAAAAAGGTAGGTCCTTGAAGACGGCATGGCTCCGCCAAGAAGAAGTTGGGCCTTCCAGTATTTGGCCCGGTATGTCAAAAGAGACCTGGCATGGATGAAGGGAAACCGTCTTGTATAGTAGGCCGGGCTGCCCTCGTCTTCGACGATGACCTTTTCCATTCCCGCAAGCGGTGCAAAAAGGGCTCCCATTGAACCAACGACGATGTTCCGTTCCCCTGCCAAAACCGTTTTCCACGCTTCCCAAAAGCGCTTCCCTGTTCCGAAAGGCCACAGGATGCCCTTTTCGCGTACTTCGGGCTTGATCCCTTCCCAGAATCTTTCGGCCTGCTTTCTTTCCGGGAAGACAACGAGACTTCCCCGACCGGAACCGTTTTCAAGAAAATCCCTGTAATGCCCGAATCGGTCATTGTCACGGGCCTTTCTGCAGAAAAGTATGCTGAAAGAGCCTTCCTCTGGATGTTTCTTTTCTTCCGGCGGACTGACCGGCGCTCCCTCAAAAAAAGGGGAAGGGAAGGCGATCTTCATCAGTTCTCCGGCGCCGCAGAAAAAATGTTTTCCAGCAAGGTGGAGGGTTTGAAGGATCTCTTCAGGAACGACAGGTGACGTGTCGATGGCGTATTCTATTGATCTGAAGGAAAAGGGCCTCTTTTCCTGCGTCTTTTCCCTCTGCGCACACTGGACGACAATGCCTGTCCGCTCCCCCCTGCCTACGGGGACCCTGACCCGGCAGCCCCGCGGAACGGGTTCTTTCCCGATATATGTCAGGGGGTGCCACCACGGCCCCGGGAGGACCACATCGTACAGCCATTCCATCAGGTTTGTTTCTGCCACCTGTCACTGATTACGTCCCAAAGGCCTTCAGCGACGTCATCCTTTGTGCCGGCAAGGCAGGAGACGATTCCCGAAGAGTCCAGGACGGTCACTTCATTCCTGTCCCCGGCGAAACCCTTTCCTGGTGCGTGGACATCGTTTACTGCAATAAGATCGATCCCCTTGCTTGAAAGCTTCGATGAGGCGTTTTCCACAAAGTCCTGTGTTTCTGCTGCAAAACCCACGAGTATTTGTCCCTTCCTGCGTTTTTTCCCGAGCTCCGCAAGAATGTCCGGATTTGGAAAAAGTTCAATGGTCATCGGTCCATGGTTTCTTTTTATCTTCTGCGCAGACGGCGAAGCCGCCTTGTAATCCCCCACGGCCGCGGCCTTGATGATGATGTCCGCCCCTTCTGATTCCCTCAAGACGGCATCGAGCATCTGATCAGCCTCGACGACCGGTACGATACGCACTCCGTGGGGAGGTTTGATCATGACGGGACCTGCTACCGCTGTAACCTCGGCGCCGCGGTACCAGGCCGTTTTCGCCAGCGAAAAACCCATTTTGCCGCTGCTGGGGTTTGAAATGTACCTGACGGGGTCGAGGTACTCGTGGGTCGGCCCGGCTGTAACAAGTACCCTGAGACCGTCGAGTTCCTTTTTTCCGGGGCAGGCGGCCTTCAGGATTTCCTCTTCGATGATTTCAATTTCGGGAAGTCTTCCCTTTCCTTCCTCTCGGCATGCCAGTTGCCCCTGGTCGGGATCGACGATGATATAACCATATTCCCGGCATTTCCGGCAGTTTTGCTGGACTCCTTTATGCTGCCACATATCGGTGTTCATGGATGGGAACAGCAAAACCGGCGCCCTGGCGGCCAGGGCGGCAGCAGGGATCAGAGACGAAGCATCAGCGGCGGCCAGATTCGCCAGTGTTGTCGCGGTGCAGGGGGCCACTGCCAGGACATCACAGCTTTGTGCAAGCCGTACATGAGGTATCTCGAAACCCCGTTCATTTGACAGAAAATCGGCCTCATACCAGACCTTGTGCCGCGAAAGCACCGAAAGCGTAAAAGCCGAAACGAAACGCTCTGCCGCTTCGGTGAGGATTATCTCGACATCCCATTCTCTTCGTGAAAAGGCGCGTACCAGCTCGGGAATTTTATATGCCGCTATACCTCCGGTTATGCATAACAGGAGCTTCCTATGCCTTTTCCAGTCCGTTTTCGCCATCCTCGGCTCCCTCCAAAGGCCCTGCCTCCTTTTGGGATGGAAGAATAAACCGGAGCTTTCCCTCGGCCAACTCCCTCATTGCCTGTTCAATTGGATTTGTTTTCCCTTCCTCCAGGAAGCTTTGCCCTTTTCTTTCGCTTAGTTGCTTCGCTCTTTTCGCAATGATCTGTGTTTCGAGAAACTTGTTTGTTGGTTTGGCTTTGTCCTTGTCTTGCTGCACCTGCAATCACCTCTTCGAAAAAGGTATATCATTTTTTTTGTCTCTGTGGGATTTGACGATCTCCACCAGTTCTTTAGAAGCCCGGTTGATATTATCGTTTACGACAACGTGATCGTAATCGGATGCGGCTTTGAGTTCTTTCCGGGCATTCTCCAGACGCCTTTTGAGCTCCTGTCCCTTTTCCGTGCCCCGCTGGCTGAGCCGTCGTACCAGCTCGCTCTCGCCTGGCGGAGAAATGAAAATAAAAACGGCCTCCGGCATGCGCTCCTTGACCTGTATCGCGCCCTGGACATCGATTTCAAGGATAACATCCTTGCCTTCAGCCAGGGAATTTCTCACCGTCTCTTCCAGTGTGCCGTAGAGGTTCCCGTGGACTTCCGCCCATTCGAGAAACGCCCCGCGTGAGAGAAACTTGTCAAAGGTTTCGCGGTCCAGGAAGAAGTAGTCGACCCCCTCCTTTTCACCCGTTCGCGGTGTGCGCGTCGTGCAGGAAACGGAATAGGAAAGCCTCCCTAGTCGCCGGAAAAGCTCTTTCCGGAGTGTCCCCTTCCCGACGCCGCTGGGCCCTGATATAACGAAAAGGGTTCCCTCAGAGCCCTTCTTCGTCATCCTCTTCTCCTTCAAACCGAAGAGACACCGTCTCGGGTTGTATGGCCGACAAAATGACATGATTGCTGTCCGTGATGATGATGGCCCGGGTTTTTCTCCCCTCAGTGGCATCGATAAGCCTGCCCTGCATTCTTGCCTCGTCTTTGAGACGTTTGATGGGCGCCGAGGTCGGATGAATAATCGATACAATACGGTCGCTGACAACCATGTTTCCAAAACCGATGTGTAGCAGCCTGTTTTTCATATCCATCACTCCACGTTCTGGATCTGCTCCCGAATGCTTTCCAGTGTTGATTTGGCTTCTACTGCTTCCCATCTGAGAGTGGAATCGTTGCTCTTGGACGCGATGGTGTTGACTTCACGATTCATTTCCTGAACGAGAAAATCCAGTTTTTTGCCTAAAACCTCAACATTATCCATGATTTCCCTGAATTTCGCCACGTGACTTCCAAGCCTGGCTATTTCTTCGGTTATATCCCATTTGTCATTCAGGATCACTATCTCCTGGGCGATTCTGGCTTCGTCCGGGGCTATTTCCTGCCCGGCGAGCAATGTGCTGATCCTTTCCCTGAAAACATCTATAGCGGCATCCCGTGCCTCGGGCCAGCGTTTTCCCAGGGTTTTGATCCGGTTCTCGAGGTCAACGAGATGGGCCATAATATCTTCAGCGAGGTGTCTTCCCTCGGTTTTGCGCATGCCATTCCAATCCTCAAGGGCGGATTCGAGCAAGGATTTCATGTCTTTTCCAATTGCTTCCAACGAGGATGCGTCTTTGGAAGCGGCAGGCTCCAGGACTCCTGGAAGATTCAACAGAGGCTCGATTTGCGGTACTCTTTCAAGCCCCAGATCGGCAAAAGTCTTTTGTATGTTACTCACGTATCCCTTGAGAATATCGCTGTTGACATAATAGGACCTGTAGGCTTGTGACCAGCAGACATCGGACCGGAGCAGGACCTTTCCTCTCCGGAAAGCCGAGCGCAGGCGTTTTTGCAGAAGGGGCTCCGCGCCTGACAGTTCCTTTGGCAAACGGATGGAAATATCCTGGTACTTGTGGTTCACGCTGGAAACCTCGAGGGTTACCGTCCCCCACTCGAAGGAACCCTGGACCCTGCTGTATCCCGTCATGCTTTTCAGCATTCGGTAACGACCACCCTTTCGATGAGTTTTTGGTGCTTCGCGGGACGCAGTTCATGGGAAACGCACGATCTCTTCAGGGAGCGTCCCTTTTTACACCGGCCTTTTCCGACAGCTTCCGGAGTTCCTCTTCAAGCCGTTTTGTAACGGCCTTGCGGATTTCCCTCGAAGATTCCGATCCCGCCGCCTTTTCCGGCTCAAAGGGGGACCCGAAATACACCGTAATTTTTGAAGGCTTGTAGAAGGACCGGTGCCTGGGTAATGCGTCGTAGCTTCCCTTGATAAAAACAGGGAGAACAACGCAACGGGTCTTCGCTGCAAGCATTCCTGCCCCCTCTTCAAGCGGCTGGAGCTTTCCTGTCGGCGACCGTTGTCCCTCTGGAAAGACAAGGACGCTTTCTCCGGAATCGATCAATCGTATCAGTGTCTTTAGTGCTGAAGCAGCGCCGGCCGATTCCTCCCTTCTGGCAGGAATGGCACCGAGCCATCGAATGATCCGACCGAGGAACGGGACTTCGAAAAGACTTGATTTTGCAAGATAACGCAAGCGACGAGGGGAGGCGCACCCGACCACGATAGGGTCCAGGTTGCTGCAGTGGTTTGCGGCGATAATTACCGGGCCCCGGTGGCCCAAAGCTTCCTTCAGCCCATGAACGGTCATCCGGTTGTACAGGGTGAGAACGATACGGCAGAAGACCCAGGCGACAACGTAGAAAACGCGTTCGCGAAACCACCTCAAGGGTCATTTCTCCTTTCCTCGCGAAGCCGTGCCGCCTTTTCGAAAATGATATCGACCACTTCCGATATTGCCTTTACGGATGTATCGATGATTTGTGCGCCGGAAGGAACCCGGAGCGGCGATTGGCTGCGATTGGTATCCACCTTGTCTCTCTTTAGCACCTGCTCCTGGACTTCTTCCACGGAAGCCCTGGCTCCTGCAGCTTCCAGATCTTTCCACCGGCGGAACGCCCGCGTTGCAAGGTTCGCCACAAGGTAGATTTTGAGGTTTGCTTCCGGGAAAACAGTTGTTCCCATATCACGCCCGTCGGCGACCATGTCGCACCTTTGAGCATGTTCGTGCTGTATCTTCAAAAGCTTTTTCCTGACTGCGGGGATCTTGGCATAAGCCGAAACGTTTCTCTCCACTTCGACGCCCCGGATTTGCGAGGAGAGCTCTTTCCCGTTTACATAGACCCTGTCCGAGTCGATTCTTACCGATACGCCGCACAACGCCTTTTGAAGACGCGACGAATCAACCGGCGGGACCCCCTCGTTGAGCAGGTAGAGGGTGACGGCCCGATACAATGCGCCCGTGTCGAGGTATTCAAACCCCAGTTTTTCGGCCACACGGCGGGCTACCGTACTTTTGCCCGCCCCGGCGGGACCATCGATGGTAATCGTGAGGAATTTCCGGTTTTTTGAAATCATTGGTCACCTCTCTAGACAATGCCGCCCTGCTCTATCATGGTGAAAAGCTCCGTTTTAGATATTTTTCTCCATTCGCCCGGTTTGAGCTTTTCAAGCCGCATTTCCCCGACGCCTGTGCGTATCAACCGCCTGATTTTCAGCCCGGCGTTCTTTGAAAGCCGGCGGATTTCCCGTTTGACTCCCTCATTCAGGACGAATCTCACCCAGTAGTCTTCGGGCTCTCTGGAAATTTTCGCCACAAGCAAGGGCCTGACGTTTTTTCCGTCCAGCGGGGCACCTTTTCGCAACGCCTTGATTTGTCCCTCTCCCACGGGAGTCGCCATGAGCACGTCGTAGGACTTTTTCGTCCCCTCACCCGGATGGGTCAACCGGAAGGCTGTTTCCCCGTCGTTTGTCAGAACGATAAGCCCCTCGGACATCTTGTCGAGCCGTCCCACCGGGAACAGGCCCCGTCCGGCGTATTCGCGCGGCAGGATATCGAATACCGTTCTGTTGTGAGGGTCCTTTACGGAACAGACGAAACCCCTGGGTTTGTTGAAAAGGACATAAAGGACTTCTTCCGGTTCTGCGATGACGCCGTCAACTTCGACACGATCATCGGCACGAACGCGCAGTCCCGGGCTTTCCGCTTTTGACCCGTTCAGAAAGACCCTCCCGTTCTTGATCAACTCTTCCACCTTGCGCCTGGAGCCAAGACCACAGGCCGCAAGATACCTGTTCAGGCGCATTCCCGCTTTGGCGTTCCGGCTATTCTCCATTATCTTCACTATCTATGCCTCTTGTTTCCATTTCGGCGGCCATGTCGCTTATTTCATCAAGTGTCGGCAAATCGGAGATCGAATTCAGCCCGAAACGCTCGAGAAAGGTATCGGTGGTTCGATACAAAAGAGGTGTTCCCGTTCCCGGTTTTCGGCCGGCGACTCTGACAAGCCCATGGGAAAGGAGGGTCTCAAGAACACGATCGCAGCGCACCCCACGAATTTCCTCGATTTCCGCGCGTGTAACAGGCTGGGCGTAGGCTACCACTGCCAGCGTCTCGAGGGCTGCCTTGCTAAGGCGCAAACACTGTTTCTGACAGGTGTCCCGGAATGATGCCAGGATATCTGTCATATTGTCAGATGTTACCATTTCCCATCCCGAGCCGATCTGGATCAGCCTGAGGCCGTGATGATCATTATAATGTTCTATTAATTCGTTTATCGCCGCGGTGATCTCACTTGCCTCCCGGGAAAGAACCGAGGCAAGTTCCTTTTCGGAAACGGGTTCTGTTGTCACGAAAAGGAGCGCTTCAATAGATTGTGCCGTTATCGACAGCATGTTTTGCACTCCTGACCTGAAGCGGACCGAAACGGTTTTCCTGGCGGAGATACACGTCCCCGAGCCGGCACATTTCAAGAAGTGCGAGGATGGTGACCACCAGGATCGCCCTTCCGGCGTCTTTCGGAACAAGTTCAGACAAAGGGATTTCGTTTCCCCGTTGCAATCGCCCCTGCAATTGGTTGATTCGTTTTTCGACTTGCTCTTCATCCGGTACCGGGTCGGGGAATCCTTCCCAATATGTTTCCAGGGATTCGCCCTTTGAATTGCCGGCTCCGTTGAAAGCCGCATAGAGGCTCCACCATAGTCTGCACAGCGAGTACAGGTCGCCCAGTTCATACGAAACAGGACCTTCTTCAACGGGTCTTGTGAAATGGCGTTCGCGATGTTTTTTCAGGTACTTGAGCAAATTGCCCGCGGTACGATACGGACGGTATCGTTCGAGGGCTTCCAGCAATGCCGCCTCGTCGTTCGAGGTTTCGATTTCTTCGGCTTCAGGTTTACCGGCGCAGGGAAGGAGGGCCTTGATCTTTCCGAGCAAAATTCGCGAACAGAGGTTCAAAAATTCCGCGGCCTCGTAAATCGAAAGCCTTCCCGTCCTGGCTAGAAAGCCGGAATATGTGGCAATGATTTCGCTTACCTGTATCGCCGATGCCTCTATTTCCCGGCTTTCAAGAAGTTGACAGAGCGCATCCAGTGGTCCCGAAAAACCTTCGATTTCTATCTCGAATTGCCGCTCGGACACGTGGGTATCTCCTTTTATGCCGGTCCGCCTTAACGTCCCACAAAACCGATGGCTTGCAGAACTTCCTCCATGGTGACCGCTGCAACGTTGTGGGCATGTTTCGCACCTTCCCGCAGGACGTCATCAAGTTCATCCCCGTGCGACGCATAATAGTTCCGCCTTTTCTGCACGGGCTCGAGTCTTTCCATCAAATGGGCGTAAAGCTTTTTCTTGCACTCAATGCATCCGATTCCGGCCGTCCTGCACCCGTCGGCGATTTCTTCCTTTTCCGCGGCTCCATCGTTGAAGACCTTGTGAAGGTCCCAGACGGGACATTTTTCGGGGTCGCCGGGATCTTTCCGCCGTTCACGCGCAGGATCCGTCATCATCGTCCTGATCTTCTCCCAGATCTCGGACGGGCTGTCCGCGATGTTGATCGAGTTCCCATAGGATTTGCTCATTTTTCTCCCGTCCGTGCCGGGAACCTTCGGAGTCGCCGTCAAAAGTGTCTGGGGTTCCGGAAAAACGGGACCGAAAAAATTATTGAAGCGGCGTGCTATTTCCCTGGTGAGTTCAAGATGAGCCGACTGATCTTCTCCTACGGGAACAAATTCGGCCTTGTAAACCAGGATATCCGCAGCCATCAGGACAGGGTATCCAAGGAACGCGTAAGTGCTGAGATCCTTGTTTTGTATGTTGATGATCTGTTCCTTGTAGGTGGGGCACCTTTCAAGCCAGCCCAGGGGGGTGATCATGGAAAAGGCGAGGTGGAGCTCCACGTGTTCCGGGACATGGGATTGCACGAAGATCGTCGCCTTTTCCGGATCCAGACCCGCCCCAAGCCAGTCAAGAAGGACCTCCCTGCAGTTCTGCCTGATGCCGCTGCTGTCTGCGTAATCCGACATCAGGGCGTGCCAGTCCACGATGCAGTAATAGCTGTCATATTCATACTGGAGTTTCACCCAGTTTGACAAGGCCCCGGCCAGATGTCCCAGGTGCAGCTTCCCCGTCGGCCGCATTCCGCTGAAAACCCTTTTTGTCATGTCGTTTCACCTCGTTTTTCGCGTTGTCATTGCGTCTGTCGGAACCGGCAGTCACGTATTCCCTTTTCGGCGAACATTCTGCCATTATACAAATGTCTTTCCTGGATCGAAACATGACTGCAGTTCGACAACCTCTACGTCGACCCGTTGTTGTATTTCTTTTTTCAGGAAAGGAATCGAAATCCGCTCCACTTCTCCGTGGTCTGCAAGGGCGACGGAAAGTCCGTTGTCAAGGGCATCCTGGACTTCATGATACTTCATGTCGGAAGTCAGAAACAGATCCGCCCCGGCTGCCAGGGCGGATTTCCGGTAACTGCTTCCCGATCCGCCTGTCAATGCAATCTTCCTGACACTTTCCTTTTTTCCGAAAACCCTGATCCATTGGAGGGAAAGCGTTTCTTTGACAAAGACGGCGAAGCCTTCTGATGTAAGGGAAAAAGGCAGTATGCCGACGGAGCCTTCCCATAACCGCCTGTCGCCATACCAAGATTCCGTCAAAGGTTCCCTGTTTTCAAGGTTCAGGAGTTCCGCAAGAATCGCGTTGACGCCGCAGCAGGAAACATCCCAGTTGGTATGGACGGCAATCACACTGAGCCCGCCGGAAAGAATGCTTTTCAGCCTTTTCCCAAACGCGCTGTTCGTCCGGACCTGCTGAACGGGGGAAAACAAAAACGGATGATGCGAGATGATGCAGTCACATTGTCTTTTGAAAGCTTCGGCCAGTGATTCGTCTGTCACATCAAGGGTGACCCCTACTCTGGAGACCTTGTCTTCCGGTGCTCCTACAAGGAGCCCTGAGTTATCCCATTCCGTCGCCGTTTCAAAGGGTGCGAAATCATTGATTGCATCACAAACGGCCTGAATGCTTTTCATTTTATTCCCTCCCCCGTTTCAAAAAATAAAGCCACCTTGGGGGTGGCTTTACCTGCTGCGCTGGTGGGCCCACCTGGACTCGAACCAGGAACCTTCCGGTTATGAGCCGGTGGCTCTGACCAATTGAGCTATGGGCCCGTGCCTGTTTTATTCTTTGCGGAGCGCGGCCCTGAAGGTTATTCCTCGACGGTGATGCATCCGACAGGACAACTGTCGGCAGCTTCCTTGGCGCATTCCGCCCCTTCAGACCGGATGACTTTCGCCTTGCCGGCGTCTTCGTCAAGCTCGAAGACCTCGGGGCAAATCTGTGCGCACACCCCACATCCGATACATTCGTCACGATCAAGTTTTACAATCATGGAGACGGTCACCTCCTCCCAAAGGGAGATTTTAACCCAGGGTCCCTGCAACGTCAAACGCCTGAACCGCTCAGTCTTCGATGGTTATGTTCAACCTTCCCGACTCGTCGCGGTCAAGTCTCAGCAAGGGTTTGTAGGAATCAACGGCCTTCGCTTCCGGCTGCGATGCGGCCATAAAAACGCCGACACCCACCGGCATTGCCCCAAACTCTCTTGCAACTGAAAGCATTCCTGCAGCCGTGCTTCCCCTGCGCATAAAATCGTCGATGACAAGCACCCTCTTGCCCTCTGAAAGGTGCCTGGTGCCCATGTACATTGTTCGAATATCGCCGTTTGCGGCCTGATAATGGACGGCGACGGCCGGCCCGTCGCTGGGGCGGTTCCTGAAGCGGCAGACTGCAAGGGGCAGCCCCAGAGCATGGGCGGTGAACATTGCAAGGGGGATACCTTTCATCTCCGATGTCATGACGATATCGGCGTCCAGTTCAAAAAAGTCCGAGGCCAGGATGAACCCAAGACGCCTGACGTAGGTGGGATCGAAAAGAATATCGCTATAGTACACGAGCATGCCCGGAAGAAGCCTTCCCGGCTCATTCAGTTTGTCCGCCATTTCCTTGAGCCATGTTCTTCTGAGATCCTCGGAAAGGAGAGGCCTGAAGGTCGCCCCGCCGCTTCTGCCCCGCTCAACCTCGAGACGGCCTATCGACTCATCTGACAGGGCCTTGTCAATGATACCCACATCGTCGCTGACGACTGTCTTTGATATCCCGAATCTTTCCGCAATCTCCGTAAGGGAATGTTGTGAAGACGGGTCGAGAAGAAACCTCGAAACCATGCGGATAAGTCGTTCCGTACGAGTGCTCTTCATTGTTTTCACTCCATTATGAAAATTTTCCTGATGTTTGAATACCCGCTGGAAAACCACGCTGCCTTCCCGGCTTGCCATCTTTCGTCGAAGAAAGCGAAGCACCCGCTGCCGCTTCCGGTGATCCCCCAACAGGCGGCCCCGCAATCTTCGAACAGGTCGAAAACTCTTTCATACAACGGATAGCGGGCTAGCAGGAGGTCGGTGAAATCGTTCGGAAGCAGTCCTACATGTTCTCCCCTTTGCAGTGCTTCTATCGTGTTTCCGGCCTCGGTGACCGCCTCCCGCTCTGAAACAGGTATCGCTGCAGGGCTTTTCTCCTGGTCAAAAGCGGCATACGCTCCAGCCGTGTCGCTTGAAAAATCCGGAACCATGACGAGTTTCGCAAACGCTCGCCTCAGGGCCAGGTCTTTTTCGAGAGCAATTTCACCGACTCCCCCGCGGATGGAAAGCACATCACGGGCCCTTAGAAAAGGCACATCTGCACCAAGCTTCGCGAGTTCAGCGGTGGGAAACTGCGTGTTCCACGTTTCTTCCAGCCATTTTACGAGCGCTGCGGCGTTTCCGCTACCGGCAGCTGTCCCCGTCCCCGGGGGGAAAACTTTCCACAGTTCCATGACAAGAGGCGGAATCAGGATTCCGCTGTCCCTGGCCTTTTCAAGTACCTCGTGAAGAATATTCCTCCCCCTTATCTTTTCACCGTGCACCCGAAGACGGTCTCCACCAGAACTATCATCAAAAACAGGTGCGATTGTCAACGTTTCGTGAACGGGAAGCCTGAGAAAGGTCGAGACAATATTGTGGAATCCGTCTTTTCTGCGATCAAGGACCCGCAGGGTGAGATTGAGCTTCGTGGGAGTTTGCAGGACAATGTGTGACATGGAATACCTCCAGGCAAGAGAAAGCCCCGGCGTTTTCACGCCGGGGCGCCGCGTCTGGGTGAATTCTCTAAAGCTGGAGAAGCTTTTTGTTGTCAGGAAGAATTTCGACTTCAACTTCCCTGGTAAGGAGTTCCGCATAGCTGAACGACACCGTACTCTGCTGGGATTCGACGTACATCGTGAAGAGATTCGGATATGTTTCTACGATGACGCCCATGCGCTCCTCGGTTTTTCTTCTTCCCTTGGAAGCCCTGTAGCGTACTTTCGAACCCTTGTACAATTCCACCCTGTCGCGGATCGTAGCGAGGTTCGGACTCATAGACGTCACTCCTGTGTGTTTGATGAACGTATTTTATCACACAGGGCCTCATATTTCAAGCGCAAATCGAAAAATAATTAACCTTTACTCAATCAAACGACCGTTTTCTCAATATTCGTTTTTCCTGTATCCTCCTCGTTACACCCATGGAATCAAGCAGTTCAAGGATGGGCAGAATAAATTTCCGGCTCGAGCCGGTTGCATCCCGAACAGTTCCGATCGTGATGTCATCCTCGATTTCGGACAATGTTTCCACAACCTTGGAAAGGGTCTGTCGGTCAATGACATATCCACCCTGAAGTGTAAAGATTTTTTTCTGGACTTTCAGGATGTCCAGTGCCTCTTTCAACTGTTTTTCCTTAATCTCCAAAACCTTTTGAAGTTCTTCGACATCAGCCATGTTGACACCCTTTTTGCTGCAGAACGTAAGGATGGCATTGGCCCTCTCGTTGAGGGCACCTTCCTTTTCGGGCACAAAGCCCGGAAGATGGAGCCGCTGCGACGTTTCTTCCAGATACCTGTCGGCGACAAGCTTTTCGATCACCTTCCTGGCCGTGCGGGGATGAAAATTTCCCGGCAGCGCTTTGGAAAGTTCTTCTGCCGTCATCCCCGGATTTTCCGTTTGCCTTTTATGAAGAGCCTTCAGGGTCTCTTTTGCGGAAGCGGCTGTTTCCGAATAGAAGGAGCTGATCATCACGTCAAGGTCCGGGGCGTTGAGCAGGACAACTTCTCCTTTTTGCTCCATCCCCTCGAGTTTTCGCGACAGGGTTCCCGCTTCTTCCTGCGTCTTTACCGCCAGGTCCGCAATCGTTCCGTATTTCTGTCGAAGGAGAAACAACCGGAGCCTTTCATCGGCATTGTGTGTTTTCGAAAGGGCTTCAATAAACTGCCGGTAGGATTCCCTTGATTTCTTCCCCTTCGTCCGGGTTCCGACCGGCGACAAAATCCTTCCCCCGCCAATGGTCCTCAAGGGACTGTAGAATCTGAAGATAAACGGCTGATCAATCGATGCGGCGAGGGGTTCCTCGGGAAAAAGCTGGGCAAGGCCTTCAGCACCTGGTTCTATTGTTTTTCGATCCAGGAGGGAGACCCTTGCAAGAACATCGGAAGTTCCCGTATGAAGCCGAACTCGTTGCCAGTGCTTCAAAGGCTCCCCGGCTGAGGGAAGCAGTTTTAGTGTGACATCAAGGCATTGCGTCGGGCGGTAGATCCCCTCCGCGCAAAGGACATCCCCCCTGGAGAGGTCTTCCATGGAGACGTCTGCAAGGCTGATGGCGGTTCTCTGGCCCGCCGTAGATTCTTCAACGGGTTTGTCATGCACCTGAATGGACCGTACATAGGTCCTTTTGCCGGCGGGCATGATTTCGAGGGCATCGTTTAACCGCACTTTCCCACGGTAGGCCGTTCCGGTTACAACAGTGCCAAACCCCTTGATCCGGAATGCCCTGTCCACCGGCATGAAAAAGGCCCCTTCAGGGGGCTTCATCCTGAGGCTTCCAACCATT
The DNA here is from genome assembly GCA_049974965.1 of Thermovirgaceae bacterium. Taxonomy (GTDB): domain Bacteria; phylum Synergistota; class Synergistia; order Synergistales; family Thermovirgaceae; genus UBA1876. The sequence continues at coordinate 36,111 of JBNGCT010000001.1, read as the reverse complement.
TCCGCGATGAGCTCGCGAAGCTTTTCCAGTCCGGTGCCCCGCAGGGCGGAAACAGCTGCCACAGGCATCTCTTCAAGGAAAGTTCCCCTGACTTCCTCCCTGATTTCTTCTATGGCGAGTTCGAGCAGTTCACTATCAACGGCATCCGCCTTCGTGACCGCGATGACACCTTTCTCGACCCCGAGCAGGCCGAGTATCTCCAGATGTTCCCGTGTCTGCGCCTTCACGCCTTCATCGGCGGCGACGGTAAAAATGACGCCGTCGATTCCGGCAGCGCCTGCTACCATTTGTCTGATGAAGCGCTCATGGCCCGGTACATCGATAACACTTACAACGCGCCCCCCCGGCAGCTCCATGGGAGCGAAGCCGAGTTCGATGGTTATCCCCCTTTTTTTCTCATCGCGCAACCTGTCGCAGTCGACGCCCGTCAAAGCACGTATCAATGTTGTTTTCCCGTGGTCTATGTGTCCTGCGGTCCCGAGTACGACCGGGTATTCCGACATTGCCGCGTCCCTCCCCTTTTCAGTCATGAGAAAGGTTTTTTATCGCGTCGGCGATAATTTTATCGTCGCCATCCAGCAGCGTGCGGACATGAAGAAGGGCCGTCCCGTCCTCTATCACGCCTATGACGGGTATGCTGTGGCAACGCAGGCCATCAAGAATTTCCTGCTCGTCAAGGTCCTTCGACTCAAGCCGGAGCCCTCTTCCTTCCAGTGACGTTTCAGGGAAGGCCCCTCCCCCCACAACGTCCTTGACTTCCGTAATGCCTATGTCCCACCTGTCGCCGGCTGTCTCGAGAATCTTCTCCCGGAGGCTTTCCGCGACCTTCTCAAGCTCATTTGTCGAAGCCGCAAGCATTCCGAGCGTGGGAATCCTGAGATAATTTCCCTCAAGATACAGCCTGAGCGTCCTTTCCAATGCCGCAAGGGTCATCTTGTCGATTCTGAGGGCTCTCAAAAACGGGTGTTTTTTCAGTCTTTCCACGAGAGCTCGTCTGCCTACGATGCTCCCAGCCTGCGGTCCCCCGAGAAGCTTGTCACCCGAAAATGTTACGAGATCCACACCCGCGTCAATGCATTCTCTCACCGTCGGCTCTCCGGAAAGGCCGAATTCGCTGCAATCGACCAGAACTCCGCTTCCGAGGTCTTCAGCGAACAAAAGATCCTTCTCCTTTGCGAGGGCAGCGAGCTCTTTCCTTGAAGGCGAAGAATGAAAGCCGACAATGCGGAAATTCGATGGATGAACTCTTAAAATCATGCGCGTCCGTTCCGAGAGGGCATTCCTGTAGTCCTCAATACGTGTTCTGTTTGTTGTGCCGACTTCCACGAGTTTCGCCCCTGAAAGCGCCATGATGTCGGGTATGCGGAAGGATCCGCCGATTTCCACCAGTTCGCCCCTGGAAACAATGACTTCCTCTCCAAAAGCGAAGGTCGCAAGAAGCAGAAGCACAGCGCCGGCATTGTTGTTGACCACAACGGCACCGTCGCTTCCCGTCAGCTGGCAGAGGAGCCATTCGACGTGGTCGTTTCTCTGTCCGCGTTCTCCCGATCTGACCTCGTATTCGAGAGTGCTGTACCTTGCTGCAGTCTGGTTCACGGCCTCAACAGCTTCGGGGGCGAGGCAGGAACGTCCGAGGTTCGTGTGGACAACCACGCCCGTGGCGTTTACAACCCTGTCAAGGCTCGGGCTGGAATATTTTGCAAGTCTTCCTTCGATTTCGGCCTGAATGTTTTCGAGCGAAACCGAACCGGTTTCCCCGACAAGTATGGACTTCCTCACGTCGCCTATAACGTCTGCAACAACTGATTTGACAGCTTTTCTTCCAAGCGTTTTTTCAAAAATGGATATTTCCGGAAGCGCCAGGACCTCGTCCATGGCGGGCAACTGTCTCAGGATGTTTCTCTTATTCTGGTCCATGTGCATGCAGGCCTCCCAGATCGCTTCTGATGCAACAAGTTTACAGCATTTGCCCCTGCCTCATGAAATCCGCCCGCGCAAGGCGGCCGAAAATCTCCGCTGCATGGTACTATTTCAGGTGTATGAATCCTCAAAAACGGGGTGAACTGAATGCAGCGGATAGACGCACGGGGCATGGCCTGCCCGAAACCTGTCATATTGGCAAAAAGGGCCGTCGATGAAGGATCGGGGTCGTTCGAGGTGGTCGTGGACTCGAGGGTTTCAGAAACCAACGTCAGGCGTTTTCTTGAAAGTCGAGGATACAGGATCTTTTCCACTGAAGGCCCGGCCGGCACATTCACCCTGGAGTGCCTGCCGCCCGGAGGTAAAAACGAAAACGTGCCGGAACACGTTTTATCGGAACTCAAGGAAGAATGGCAAAACAGTGTCACGATCCTGATCACCTCATCGGTTCTCGGGAAAGGCGATGACCTCTTGGGAGAGGCTCTCATGAAAGCATTTCTCGACACACTGGCAGGGTCACTGGGCTTTACGGGTACTATCGCCCTCATGAACAGCGGCGTTATGCTCGCCCTTGCGGAAAATTCAGCCTCGGAAAGCCTGTGCCTTCTGGTGGACGGCGGATGTCGCCTTCTCGTGTGTGGGACATGTACGAACCACTATGGAATCACTGAAAAGGTCTCCGTCGGTACCGTCTCGAACATGTTTGAAATAGCCGAGGCGGTTTTGTCGGCGGACAAGACGGTGACCGTCCCCTGATATCTTATTCAGGAACCGGGTAATAACATTTGCCACAGGGAGTTTCCCAGTCGCAGTCCTTCCCCTGTCAGAGCGGCCCTTTTGCCTCGCAGCAAAAGGCAGCGTGCAGGCATTTGTTCAAGCCTGCTGACGAGCCGGCTTGCGCATTCTGGTCCGAAACGGCTTTCAAAACGTTCAAGGTCAAGTCCCCAGGAAGTCCTCATGGCCAGGATGGCCGCTTCCGAGGCCGCTTCATCTTGTGCAAGCCGTTCCGAGAATTCCTTCACGCCGTATCCCGCGTCCAGCCTTTTGCGATACGTTTCAAGGGAAGCGACGTTTTTGTATCTCCTGCCCTTGATGAGACCCCATGCGGAAGGCCCGAGACCGATGCAGTCCCGTCCGTACCAGTAGCCAATGTTGTGCAGGCACCAGTTTCGATCGCGGGAGTAACTCGAAACTTCGTACTGGGAGTACCCTTTCAGAGAAAAGTAGTATTGCCCCCACCTGTACAGGGGATACCCGGAAGGCATGCCCTCGGGGAGAGTGTCAGCCCACGCTGATCCCGGCTCTATGGACAGTTCATACGCTGAAATGTGCAAAACCCCTTTGTGAACCAGCGTGCGGACCGTGTCGTGCCAGCTTTGGAGATTCTGGCCGGGGATCCCGAAGATGACGTCACAGCTGGTAATCAGCCCTGAGGCAAGAGACGCGTCCAGAGCCTCAAGAGCCTGTCTGGAATCATGAAGGCGACCTAGCCGGAAAAGTTCCGCATCCTGGAGACTCTGGATTCCCAGGCTTATCCGCGTCGCCCTCCAGTCCGTCCAGAAATCGAGATGTACGTCCTTCAACGATTCAGGGTTGGCTTCTATCGTCAGTTCCTCAAGCTCGGAGAGGTCAAAGTTTTCCTCCAGCAAGGAAGCGAGTCTTTCCCATTGCCTGAGCGAAAGCATCGTCGGCGTGCCCCCTCCGATGTAGAGGGTCCGGATCGGCCTGCAAGAATGGAGGGACCGTTTCCACCCGGCGATTTCTTTTCCCAGCAAGTCGAGAAACAGTTCCAGGGCAAATTCCGCCGGTTCTACACTGTAAAAGGCGCAATAGTGACACTTCCTCCGACAATAAGGGACATGCACATACAGGGAGAGTCCGTCGGCGAAATCTCTCAGTCCTGGCCCTCCTCCTCGGATTGAAGGAATGACAGGAAGGCTTCCTGGGGGATGGAAACCTTTCCGATCTGCTTCATCTTCTTTTTGCCTTCTTTCTGTTTTTCCAGCAGTTTCCTTTTCCTTGTCACATCTCCTCCATAGCACTTTGAAAGGACATCCTTGCGGAGGGGTTTGACATTTTGCCGGACGATCACGCGCTTTCCGATGGCCGCTTGAATGGGGACTTCGAAAAGCTGGCGGGGGATAAGTTCCTTCAATTTTCTGACCGCCGCCTGGCCCCGGTGGTAGGCTTCTTCCCTGTGGCAAATGAAGGAGAAGGCATCCACGGGGTCTCCGCCGATCAGTACATCCACTTTTACGAGGTCCGAAACCCTGTAGCCGATGTGTTCGTAATCAATGGAGGCATACCCCCTCGTCACGGATTTGATCCTGTCATGAAAATCAATGATGAATTCGGCGAGGGGGATGTCATAAACAACCCGCGCCCGTTCGGGTGTAATGTAGTCCATGCTGCTGAAAACGCCTCGTCTTTCCTGGCAGGTCTGCATGACTTTGCCGACGTACTCCCCCGGAACGAATACGGTCACCCCTATGAAAGGCTCGCTGATTTCAGCGATCTCGCCGGTCTCGGGGAAATCAGAAGGCTTGTGGGCTTCGATGACGGAACCGTCGGAGCAGAGGATGCTGTAGACCACGTTCGGAGCCGTGGCGACAAGGTCGATGTCGAATTCCCTGTTCAGGCGCTCCCTGGCAATATCCATGTGAAGGAGGCCGAGAAAGCCGCATCTGAAACCGAAACCCAGTGCTGTAGACGTCTCTGGCTCGAAGAATATGGCCGAGTCATTGAGCTGAAGTTTTTCGAGGGCTTCCCGGAGCTGCTGGTAATCCTCCCGTTCAACGGGATAAAAACCACAGAAAACGACGGGTTTGACCTTTTTGTATCCGGGAAGAGGCTTTGCTGCCGGCTTGTTCGCTGTTGTGACCGTATCGCCGACACGGGCTTCAGAAACAGATTTGACGTTTGCTATGAGGTACCCCACATCTCCGGGCCCCAGTTCGTCGGCGGGGCGCATATCAGGCCGGAAGAGCCCTATCTCCTCCACCTGGTACGTCCTCGACGTCGCCATGAAAGATATGGTGTCACCTGTTTTTATCGATCCGTTCGCAACCCTTATGGAACAGATGACCCCCCTGTAGTTGTTGTATATCGAATCGAAAACGAGGGCCTGCAAAGGGGCGTCGGGATCTCCCCCCGGCGGAGGGACCCTGTCCAGTATTGCCTCAAAGATTCCTTCTATTCCGGTACCGTCCTTCGCACTGACCAGGCAGGCTTCCGAAGCGTCTATTCCGACGAGATCCTCAAGCTCTTTTTTTACGACCTCAGGCTGGGCGGAGGGAAGATCGATCTTGTTGATAACCGGAATGATTTCCAGCCCCTGATCGACGGCAAGATAGGCGTTCGCGACCGTCTGGGCTTCGACGCCCTGGGAAGCATCTACGACAAGCAGTGCGCCTTCGCAGGCCGCAAGAGACCGAGAGACCTCGTAACCGAAGTCTACATGTCCCGGCGTGTCGATAAGGTTCAGAATATATTGCCGCCCGTCCGTGGCTGTGTATCTCATCTGGACGGGCACCAGCTTGATAGTGATGCCCCTTTCCCTTTCGAGGTCGAGGGAATCTAGAACCTGCTCCCTCATGTTTCTCGCCTCGACGGTCATGGTCCTTTCGAGCATTCTGTCCGCCAAAGTCGATTTGCCGTGATCAATGTGGGCGATAATGCAAAAATTTCGTATGTGCGCAAGCCTGTTTTCCATAACATCACTCCCGTTGAAGAACGTCCCATATTCTAGCGGGACCGGGCATTCTTGTCATGAGGGGTGCCGGACGAACGTCACCGCCTGGATGAAAAACGGCGTCGTTCGTCCCGCCAGGCGAGAAGCTGCTCATGTGTATTGATATTCATGAAGGATTGGCGGTAACCTGGAATATTCCGGAAACAATCTTCGGGGACTTCCGTCGGGGGGATCTTTTCAAAAAGGGAGGTTATTTTCCTGATGCCCCTGTTCAGAAAATCCTCCACATCGGGGAGGATCTGGGTGGCATAGAAGGAATGCAGTGGTTCCCTGTACCCGTCAAGAAGCGGGACCATCACTCTGGAACCTTCCTTGCGGCAATCCCAGATTCGTCTGACGACGCTTTCCATAAGGCCGGGCATATCGCATCCTGTGAGAAAGATCCAGTCGCTGGTTGCCGCCTTCATACCCTGAAAAAGCCCCTCAAGGGGACCTTTCCCCCTTGCGGAATCGAGGACGATTCCGTCGACCAGTTGAAGGCCGTCTTCAACGACGCCTGCCTTCTCTAAAACCGCAGCTTCGCGTGGTGAACATGAAATCAGGATCTCGCGACAGAAAGGGGAAACCCGGCTGATCATCACGTCGATCATTCGTTTGCCGTCAACATCCAGAAACGGCTTTCGCATGCCAAGACGTTTGCCCTCGCCTCCAGCCAGGATGACGGCGGTTACAGGCAAAGGGTATGGCGTGTGGACGTTCTCCTTTTTGAAAGATTTCATCCGGTCTGGGAAATCCTTTCTCTCCTGAATCCCTCTCTCGCCGTGTTTCCTGAACCGAAAAAGGGCTGATCTCCGTTTTGCGGTGCCGACGGAACACTCCTGGTACCGGGCGTTTCGTCGAAGACGGGAAGGTGTCCCCTCGTTCGGGGGACACCTTCCTCACATGTGTTGAAGGTTACATGTTATATGCAATCCGCGCAAAGGCACAACAAAAAACCCGGTCGCCGCATTTTGACGGTCCCTGCATGCCCATGTACGCCTTGCGTACTTCCTCGGAATCAAGAAGCTCGCGGGCCGTACCGGAATGAACGATGTGACCCGTCTGGATAACGTAGCCCCTGCGGGCGATTTCGAGGGCTTCCTGCACCATCTGTTCGACGAGCAATATCGTGGTACCCGTCTTATTGATCTCAACCCTGGTTTCCATCACGGTCAAAACGTTGACATTATCTTTGGAAAGCTAAATAATGTCAGGTATAAAATCCAGAGAGGAAAGCCTGGTGATTTCCTGTGGAAAATCGTCAACCGCTTTACGAAGGAAAGGCGAAAAAACTTTTTGAAAGCGGAAATCCGAAACAGCTCATCCTTGAGTACAAGGACAGCCTGACAGCATTCAACGCGCAAAAGAAATCAACGGAAGAGGGAAAGGGAACCCTCAACAACCTGATCAGCGCCTATCTTTTTGAAAGGCTGTCAGGAGCCGGTATCAACACACATTACATAAAAATGCTAGACAATAAACGGCAGCTTGTCAAAAAAACACGCATCATCCCCCTGGAGGTCGTCCTGCGGAACGTAACGGCCGGATCTCTTTGCAAAAGACTTGGAGTGCCGGAAAATATGAAACTCGAACCCGCTCTTGTCGAGTTTTATCTCAAGGATGACGTTCTCGGCGACCCGATCGTCACGGAAGACCAGGCCGTCAGTTTTGGATGGGCCACCCGCGATGAAATAGAAGAAATGAAATCAACGACACGAAAAGTGAATGATGCTCTTCGAGACATCTTCGCTTCCAGAAACATTCTCCTTGTCGACTTCAAACTCGAATTCGGGCGAACCGATGACGGGGATCTCGTCTTGGCCGATGAAATTTCACCGGACACCTGCCGTTTCCGGGATACCTCGAGCGGGGACAGTCTGGACAAGGACAGATTCAGGAAGGACATGGGTAACGTGCTTGAAGCCTACAGGGAAATCTGGTGCAGGTTGTCCGGTGAGGAGGAAGAATCATGAACTATACAGTGGAGGTGCTCGTTTATCTGAAAGAGGGAGTGCTCGACACGCAGGGAAAGGCCGTCAGGCAATCTCTTTTGAGACTTGGTTTTGAAGAGCTCAACGAAGTGCGTATCGGGAAATATATACGGCTTGTCGTCGATGCCCCAAACAAAGATGAAGCGAAATCTCTGGGTGCGAAAATGTGCTCGGAACTCCTCGTCAACGAATTGATCGAGAATTTTGACGTGAAGGTTGTAGACTGACCATGCGTGCGGCTGTCATCGTCTTTCCGGGAAGCAATTGTGACAGGGACGTGATCCATTCACTCCAGACCACCGTCGGGGCGAAAACGGAAAGAATCTGGTATGAATCCCAGGATCTGCCCGACAAGGTGGATCTTGTTGTTCTTCCCGGCGGCTTTTCCTACGGAGACTATCTCCGTTGCGGAGCCATGGCGGCGCGAACACCGATCATGAATGCCGTCCGGCGGTTCGCGGAAACAGGCGGGCTCGTTCTCGGGATCTGCAACGGTTTCCAGGTGCTAACCGAATTGCGGCTTCTGCCGGGGGCCATTCTGGCAAACAACAGTTTGACCTTCATCTGCAGGAAGTGCACCGTTCGCGTTGAACGGACGGACACGCCCTTCACGCTTTGTTGCGAACCCAAGCAGGTGCTTGACATGCCCATTGCCCATCATGAAGGCCTTTATTTTTTGCCGGAAAATGATCTCGACCGCCTCAAAAAAGAGAACCGCGTCGTCTTCAGGTATTGCGGCCCCGATGGAACACTCGCGGATTCCTGGAATCCCAACGGTGCTCTGGATCACATAGCGGGAATCGTAAACGAGAAGGGCAACGTCCTGGGACTCATGCCCCATCCCGAACGGGCCGCAGAGAATATCCTCGGTTCACGCGACGGGGCTTTCATATGGGAATCTCTCAGGACCTGGCTTGACAAGGGAGGCTGCCGGCAATGAACTACGAGGATTGTGGACTCCGCAGGGAAGAATACGAAATCATCTGCCGGAAGCTCGGGAGACAGCCGAACGAAGCCGAGCTGCGGATTATGGGAGTCATGTGGTCGGAACATTGCAGCTACAAGTCGACGAAGGCGCTGCTGAAGAACTTTTCCTCAACTGGTCCACATGTGATCCAGGGCCCCGGGGAAAACGCCGGAATCGTTGACATCGGTGACGGTCTCGCAGTGGCTTTCAAGGTTGAAAGCCACAATCACCCGTCCGCCGTGTCCCCGCACCAGGGCGCCGCCACAGGAGTGGGTGGAATTATCCGCGACGTGCTCGCCATGGGAGCGTGGCCAATGGCGTGCATGGACGGACTGTTTTTCGGCGAGCCGTCAAAAAAGAAAACGGCTGGCCTCATGGAGGGCGTCGTTTCAGGAATCGGCGGATACGGAAACGCGGTGGGCGTGCCGACCGTCGGCGGCAAAACGGCTTTCGATGATTGCTATGAGGGGAACCCGCTGGTCAATGCCATGTGCGTCGGCCTTGTTCCACATGAAAAAATCATCCGGTCGAACACGGCCAGGCCGGGACATCTCGCCGTCCTGCTTGGTTCGCGCACCGGTCGCGACGGCATCGCGGGCGCCGCCTTCGCGTCGGCAGGTCTTGAGGAAGACACCAAGGGAAGCCGCCCCCAGGTGCAAATCGGCGATCCCTTCGTGGAAAAACTCGTCATCGAATGCTGTCATGAACTGATCGGCCTTGGACTTGTCATTAGCATGCAGGACATGGGAGCAGCCGGCATAACGTCCTCTGCAAGCGAGGTCGCGGCAAAGAGCGGAACGGGCGTCACCATCGAAGCGGATCAGGTCCCCCTGAGGGAATCCGGCATGAGTGCCTGGGAAATAGCACTCTCGGAATCGCAGGAAAGGATGTTGCTGATCATCGATGGTTCTGGTTTCGGGAAAGTCGCGGAGTGTGCCCGGAAATGGAACCTGGAGTGCGCCGCCATCGGCAAAATGACCGAAGACGGCCGTTTCAGAATAACCGAAAGGGGAAAAACCGTCGTCGACCTTCCCTCAGATCTGGTCGGAGGCGGATGCCCCGAAACACACTGGCCTTCCGCTCCACCGAAGAAGCCCCGAAATGAAACTTGTCCCAATGCGCAAAGCGCTGACTGGAAAACACATCTGGTCGAACTTCTCTCTTCTTTCAACCTCCGTGACAAATCGCCGATATATGAACAGTACGATCACATGGTACAAATCAACACAGTGGTCCCTCCCGGAGGTCCTGTGTCGGTCCTTCGAGTGAAGGGAACACAGCGGCTGGTTGCATTGACAATGGATTGTAATCCCTGGGCATGTGCTCTTGATCCCTACATGGGCGGGGCGGAAACGTTCATGAAGGCGTCCCGCCCTCTCTCCGTCTGCGGAGCGGAACTTCTCGGTGCGACGGATTGCCTGAACTATCCGTCTCCGGAAAACGCGGAAAATTTTTGGGCTCTCGAAGAATCCGTCAAAGGTCTCGCCGCCGCAGCGTCGGGAATGGATTGTCCGGTCGTCTCCGGCAATGTCAGCCTCTATAACGATTCCCCCGGGAAGAAAATCCATCCCTCCCCTGTGGTGGGACTCGTTGGATTACTCAAGAAAGAAGCCCGATATCTTGCCTGCGGATCATGGAATGAAGGGGATTCTCTCTTTCTCGTGGGCCCGCTGACGGGCGCAACGGCCGGAAGCATGTCCCAGCAAATCCTTGAGGGAACTTTATGCGGAAAACCATGGTTTCTTAATGTAAGCCTGGAAAAGGCTTTCCACAAAAACGCCCTTGAAACGGCACATCGTCATCTGCCTTCGTCCGGACGGGCGGTCGCGGGCGGAGGGCTTGCAGTTGCCCTGGCAAAAGAGGCAATCGCTTCCGGTATCGGAGCCAGAGTCGAACCAGAAGGACTGGAAAGCGCCTTCGATGTTTTCTTCAGTGAAGGAGGGCCAAGGGCTCTTTACGCCGTTCCGGCGGAAAAAGAAAGAGATTTCTGCGAACTCTGGGAATCTTTCGGGTGCAGGCGAATCGGATGTGTCCAGGGCAAGGAACTCTGCATTGACGGGCATTTCCGTTTGAAAGTGGCGGACCTGCTGGCCGCCCGGAAAGGATGAGATGTCATGTGCGGTGTCTTCGGAGCTTTCTCCGCTGACGGTCACTCCGTCCTGGAAGATATCTATCTGGGGCTGTATGCCTTGCAGCACCGTGGACAGGAAACCGCCGGAATCGCCTGGATCGACAGTCCGGGATCCGGAAATGTACAGGCCATGCGGGGAGCGGGGCTTGTTCACACCGCCCTGGACCAGAGAGAACTGTCTTCCATTTCTTCACGTGCAGCCATAGGGCATGTTCGGTACTCAACGGCAGGGGGCGCCGGTTTTTCAAACGCCCAGCCCATCACGGCGAATTATGCGCGCGGAGCCGTTGCAATCGCCCACAACGGTAATATCACCAATGCCACGGGAATACGACAGTATCTCGAGAACCGTGGCGCGATTTTCCAATCAACCAGCGATACGGAAACGATTCTTCACCTGATGGCCCACCAGTCACACAAGCCGCCTCTTGATGCCCTTGTCGGTGCCCTCCGGCTTTTACGGGGAGCATACAGCCTCGCGGTTCTTCTTGGTGACAGGCTGGTTGCAGCAAGAGATCCATGGGGATTCCGACCCCTCGTCATCGGTCGCCGGGACGAAGTCACTTACGTGGCGTCCGAGAGCTGCGCCCTCGATATCGTCGGTGCAGAGATCGTAAGAGACGTGGAACCCGGCGAGATTCTCGTTATCGACAAAAAGGGCATGAAAAGCCTCCGAATTCCTGTAATACCCCGAAGAAAACACCTTTGTGCCTTCGAATATGTCTATTTCGCCCGGCCCGACAGCGTCATCGACGGACGATCGGTCTATGCCGTCCGAAAGGCCCTTGGCTGCAACCTCGCAAAAGACGGTCCGTGCCCGAAGGCTGATATGGCTACCGGAATGCCCGACAGCGGGACGATTTCCGCAATCGGCTATGCCGAGGCATCGGGACTTCCCTACGAAAAAACAATTGTCAGGAACAGATACGTCGGAAGGACCTTCATCGAACCGACACAACGCGTCAGGGACCTTGGTGTCAGAATAAAACTCAACCCTATCGGGAACATGATCGACGGCAAGAGTATCGTAGTCGTCGACGACTCCATCGTCAGGGGGACCACGGTCCAGCGGGTCATTTCCATGATCAGGGATTCAGGCGCCCGGGAGGTTCATGTGCGCATTGCATCACCACCCGTCAGGTTCCCCTGTTATTACGGGATCGACACGCCTACCTGCGAGGAACTTGCAGCGGCAAGGATGAGTACCGAGACGCTGTGCAAAAACATTGGTGCCGATTCCCTCGCTTACATCAGTGTTGAAGACATGATCGACGCCATAGGCCTTTCCGCTTCAAAAGTCTGTACCGCCTGTTTCACCGGTGAATACCTCCAGGGAGGCGACGATTATGAAATGGACCTATAAGGACGCCGGCGTCGATCTCAAAGGCGCTGCTTCCTGGATCCAGATAATCCGCCGGCATGTATCGGCCATCGGGGACCCTGATGTCGTGGGCGGTCTGGGCGGTTTTGCGGGTCTTTACCGGCTCGCGGAAGGAAAGCTTCTTGCAGCTTGCACCGACGGCGTCGGGACAAAGATCGAAATTGCACGTCTTGCAGATTCCTATGAAACCGTCGGCATCGACCTCGTTGCCATGAATGTGAACGACCTCGTGACCTGTGGAGCGAAACCCCTTTTCTTTCTGGATTACATTGCCTGCGGTTCACTGAATGTGGCACGCCTCGAGCCGGTTCTCAAAGGCATGGTTCAGGCATGCCAAAAGACAGGATGCGCCCTTCTTGGCGGTGAAACGGCGGAAATGCCCGATGTATACGCCGCTGACGGAATCGACATTGCCGGTTTCTCCGTGGGAATTGTGGAAGAGGAGAAACTCGTCACCGGTGAGAAAATATCGGCGGGCGACAAAATCGTCGGCCTGAAAAGCTCCGGAATACACAGCAACGGCTTCAGCCTTGTCCGGAAAGTACTACTCGGATCAAAACATCCAGCAGCCCTTGAGGATTTTGTTCCTGAACTCGGGGAGACGCTTTCCTCCACTCTTCTTTGCCCCACCAGACTCTACGTCAGGCAGGCCCTCGAACTTCATGAAAAAATCACCGTTTCGGCAATGGCACACATTACCGGCGGCGGCCTTGAGGAAAACATTTCCCGCGTCCTGCCGGAAGGTCTTTCCTGCAGGCTTGAATGGGGTTCGTGGCATCGGCCCGAAATCTTTAACTACATCGCGGCAAAAGGTGTTTCCGAGGAAGAAATGAGAAAGGTCTTCAATCTGGGGATCGGGTTCGCCTTTATCCTCCCGGAAGAAAAGATTGACGAAGCCTTCCGCATTCTCGAAAAAACTGGCGAACAGCCCCTCGTCATCGGGGAAGTTTCGAAATGAAGAAACGCTTGGCTCTTCTTATTTCCGGCAGGGGCAGCAATATGGAAAGAATCATAAAAAACTGCAGCTCCGGTTTCATAGATGCCTCCGTCATTTTCGTGGCTTCAGACAAACCCGAAGCGCCGGGGCTCGAGAAGGCCCGGTCACTTGAAATACCTGTACAGATAATCCCCTATGGAGAAAAAGGCAGACATGGTGCAGAAAGCAGCCTTCTAGAAAAAATCATTCGCGAAAGAATCGACCTGGTCGTGCTCGCCGGCTTCATGCGGGTCCTTTCACCCTGGTTCGTGAAGCAGCTTGCCGGGAAGATTATCAATATCCACCCCTCACTTCTTCCGGCCTTCCCGGGGACGGGATCAATCGAAAGGGCCTGGGAAGCCGGGGTCTGTGTCACAGGGGTCACGGTGCACCTTGTCGACGAACAGGTTGACCATGGACCGATCATCGCGCAGGAGCCGGTCCGCGTTGACCGGGACGGCACACTGGAAAGCCTTCATCGGAAAATCCACGATGTAGAGCACCGGATCTATTCCCGTGTCCTGAGGGATTTCTCAGGAAACGGGAATCTGCACGCATTCAGGAGGAGGCAACCGGTATGACCAGAAGACGGGCGCTCATTTCAACATTTGACAAAAATGGACTTGGTCCCTTTGCCCGGGCTCTCGCTGAGATGGACTTCGAAATCATCTCGAGCTCGGGGACAGCTGAATTCCTCAGGCAGGAAGGCATCGAAGTCACCGAAGTTGCCGAGCTGACAGGATATCCGCACCTTCTCGGCGGACGCGTCAAAACCCTTCATCCATCGATTATCGGCGGCATTCTTGCGCGCAGGCAGGCCCCGCAGGACCTTCGGGACATAAAGTCTTTCGAGATTCCTCTGGTCGACATCGTCGTCTGTAATCTCTACCCTTTTGAAGATTGCGCTGCCGGGGGAGCCGATCTGGATTTGCTTTTGGAAAATATCGATATCGGAGGTGTCACCCTGATACGGGCGGCGGCGAAAAATTTCCGGGATGTCGTCTGTATCGTCGATCCTTCAGATTACACTGCCGTGATCGACGAGATCCGCGCGCAAGGCGATGTGACCCTACGGATGAAAGAAAAACTCGCGCTCAAGGCCTTTTCCTCAACCTGCTGGTATGACGCCGCCATTTTCCGCGGCCTGTCGAGGGAAACGGGAGCGCCTTTGGAAATGTTCCCTGAAAAGATCCCCGGCGCTTTTATAAAGGCCCTCGACCTCCGTTACGGCGAAAATCCTCATCAGAGTGCAGCACTGTATCTGCCTCCTTTGACAGAACTTCCCTGGAGCCAGGTTTCGGGGAAACCGCTCTCCTATAACAACATTCTTGACGTTGACTGTGCACTGAGAGCCTGTGCACTTTTTCAGTCTGAATGCGCCTGCGTCATCATCAAGCACACGACGCCCTGCGGCCTCGCTACAGGCGAAACACCGATGGAGGCCTACGAAAAGGCCTTTGCCTGCGACGCCGTTTCCTCATTCGGCGGTATCATCGGTTTCAGCAGAGCCCTCACGGAAGAGGCTGCCGAGGCATTGTCCGAAAACTTCGCCGAGGTCCTCGTCGCTCCTGCGGTCCCTGAAAAAGTCGCGGAAAAGCTTCGCGAAAAGCGCCCGAATCTCAGGGTCCTGGAATGGAAAGGCGGTCGAATCTCACCCATCCAGGTGACGGGCACATGGAGCGGGTTACTCATGCAGGAGGACCGTCTTCCGCCGGTTCCTGAAGAAGGGAAAGGACGTTGGGTCGGAAAACCCAGGAAAGATCTCTGGGATGAATTGATTTTCGGATGGAAAACGGCGGCATTGTGCAAGAGCAACGCCATTGTCGTCGCCGGCTCGGGAGCTTCCGTGGGGATCGGCTCGGGATTCACCAGCAGGGTCGGCGCCGTCAGGTGGGCGCTGGAACAGGCTAAAGACAAGGCCCGCGGGGCGGTACTGGCCTCGGATGCGTTCTTCCCGTTTGCAGACTCCCTCGAGCAAGCCGCGAAGGCGGGCATTTCCGCCGTCATCCAACCGGGAGGCTCCATCAGGGATGAAGAAGTCTTCCATGCGGCGGAACGCCTCGGTATCAGCATGTTCCTGACGGGCGCAAGAACATTCCGGCATTAGGAATCCTGATCCCTGGAAGGCAGGCGAAAATACATGCGTTTACTTCTTCTCGGAAACGGGGCACGCGAACACGCGCTTGCATGGGCATTAAACAAGTCACCCCTTGTGGATGAGCTCCACTGTATGCCCGGGAACGGGGGCATCGGGCAAATCGCCGAGATCCATGAAGGGAATCCCGAAGATGTCAAGACGGTGTGCCGAATTTGCGACCATATCGCGGCAGATATGGTCATCGTGGGCCCCGAAGCACCCCTGGTCGCCGGAATAGCTGACGCACTTGCCGAGCGGGGTATCCCGGCTTTCGGCCCCCGGGCCGCCGGGGCGAAGCTTGAAGGCAGCAAGGCTTTCGCTAAGGAATTCATGGCCCGTCACGGTATTCCGACGGCGGATTTCGACATTTGCCGCACCCCGAAAGAAGCAGGTGAGGCCCTTGCAAAACGCCACGCCCCGTATATCGTCAAGGCTCACGGTCTCGCGGCAGGCAAAGGCGTTTTCGTTCTCAAGACAAGAGAAGAAGCACTCGACGTCAGCAGACAAATGCTACAGGAAGGCCTGATGCAAGAAGCCGGAAGGACTGTCGTCATCGAGGATCATCTGCCCGGAAAGGAACTCACTGTCCTCGTGATCACCGACGGAGTTTCCTGGAAGATACTTCCGCCAAGCCAAGACCATAAACGCGTTTTTGACGGCGACCAGGGGCCCAATACCGGAGGCATGGGAGCCTTTTGCCCGGTTCCCTGGATCACGGGGGACTTTTTTAAAGAAATCGAGGCAAAAGTCGTTTCCCCGACCATCAGGGGCCTCGCATCGGAAGGCGTGCCCTTTACGGGCGTTCTCTACTGCGGGCTCATGCTGGGCGATGACGGCACATTCAAAGTCCTTGAATACAATGTCCGCTTGGGGGATCCTGAGACGCAGGTGGTCCTCCCCGTTTTTCCGGGCGATTTCGCTGAAGCCGCCTGGGCGGCCTGTCACGGTGATCTCGCAAGCGTTTCCTGGAAACCTACGGGTGATTCCGCCGTCGGCGTCGTCATGGCCTCAGGCGGTTATCCAGGCCATTATGAGAAAGGGTTTGAAATCACGGGACTTGAATCATTGGCTTCCGCCGCCAGGACATTCGTTTTCCACGCAGGTACCCGGAAATCCGGCGGAAGGTTCATGACGAACGGAGGCAGGGTCCTGACCGTCGTCGGAACCGGAGGCTGCATCGGCGAAGCCCGAAAGCGGGCATATGACGCCGTGGGAAAGATCTCTTTCAAACACCTGCATTACCGCAAGGATATTGCGGCTTTCGCACAGGGAGAGTGAAATCATGGACAGGCAACCTCAGATAGGAATCGTCATGGGATCCCAGTCGGACATGGACATAGCACGGAAAGCCATGGAAACGCTTGAAGGCCTGGACATCAGGGCGGAAGTCACCATTGCCTCGGCGCATCGCACACCGGAAGATGCCGTTTCTTACGCAGAAAATGCACGATCCAGGGGCATCGGTGTCATCATCGCCATAGCGGGGCTTTCTGCCGCCCTGCCGGGCGTGGTCGCTGCTCACACTACGCTTCCCGTCATCGGTGTTCCCGTCAACGCCGGAACCCTGGGCGGAATGGACGCGCTGCTTTCGGTCGCCCAGATGCCTCCCGGCGTTCCCGTCGCCGCAACAGGAATAGACGGTGCCAAAAACGCTGCGCTCCTGGCGGCAAGGATCATCGCTCTCCAGGATCCTTCCCTTCACGAAAGGCTTTGTGAAGCTGTTTTCCGTGGCGGGCAGAAGGTCAGGGCATCAAGGGTATCCATTTCAGACATGCCCTCGGCGCCGGAAGACGCTTTCTCGAGGGAGTGATCAGCGATTTCCGGCTCCGAATCCCGAAGGTACCTTCCCTGGTCGGTCCTTTTGAGAAAACGTTGGGGCCAACGTGTCCAGAAAATTTCTCTCGACATCGGCGCAGGATGCCCGCACCGGAGAAACCTCGCAGAAGGGGGTTGCGTTTTTTGTGACAGCTTCGGCGGAGGAAGCGGAGCATACCTTTCAGGAATGACGATGGAAGACCAGATCATACGCGGGTTTGAACGTCTCCGGCGAAGATACGGGACGGACAGGGCCATACTGTATTTTCAAAGCTACTCCACGACAAACCTGCCTGTCTGTGATCTGGTAAAGGTCATCGAAAGAGCAATTGCCTTTTCGGAAAACCTCGGCTGTGTCGTCGGACTGGCTCTCGGCGCACGACCCGACCAGGTTCCCGATGAACTGCTCCGTTTCCTGGAAAAGCTCGCCGAAAGACACATTGAAATCTGGCTCGAACTTGGAGTCCAGACGACAGACGACTCGGGGCTTGAATGGCTCAACCGGGGACACGGGATTGTCGAAGTCGAAGACGCCCTCGAAAGATGCAGGCACTGCCGGGGACTTTCAGTGTGTGGCCATCTCATTGCAGGCATCCCGGGCGAAAAAGACGACCAGCTCGCTCTTTCAGCCGAGTGGCTTTCAGCAAGGGGGATCCACGGCATCAAGTTCCATCCGCTCTACGTTCTCTCGGGGACATCCCTTGAGAGGCTTTTCCGGCAGGGGCTCTTTGCCCCCCTGACCCGGTCCGGGTATACGAAAAAGGTCGTTGGTGCCCTGAGAAGCCTTCGACCAGACGTGGCAATTCAGCGCCTGTCAGCGGACGCCTCGTTTCCGAGACTGGTTGCGCCTGAGTGGGTCTTGGACAAGCAGGCCGTCATGAAAGACATCGAGGGGCTTCTCGAGCAACTTGATGCCCGCCAGGGCGACCACTGGGCGAAATAAGACCGTCGGGGCCCATGAAGCGCCGTGGTGGGGTGTTTTTTACTTTCCGCGTTGCGTGCCCAGGTATCCGAGGAACAGCAGAATCGGTACAAATACATACTTTCCCGGTCCGGCGAAAAAATGCCGTACCGGCTCAATATGAAAAAGAAACTTCATGAAAATCGCCAGAGAAACACAAATGAACAAAAGCGTCGTGAGAGGGGAACGTTTTTTTTCTCCGTTCGAAGGGGATTCGTTTTCAGGCAAATCTGTCACCTCTTTCAAAAGGACGCCGGGCCGGGTTTTTCGGGTCGCCCGAGCAGCGGACTTACAGGATCCCTAATACCTTAAGCAGCCGCTGCTCATCAATGTTCCCGCCGGAGACGACGACACCCGCCTTTTTGCCGCCGGTGACGAATTTCCCCGACAAGAGGGCCGCCACTCCCGTGGCCCCCGCACCTTCCGCAACCTGGTGATGTTCCCTGTGCAAAAAGGATATTGCCGACGCGATTTCAGCTTCATCAACCTCGACAAGTCCCGCCAGATTCTCCTTGAGGTAACGGAACAGAACCGGAGAGGCCGCCCCGGAGAGGGCGTCGGCCAGCGTCTTTTCTTCTTCCACGGGTTCCACGAATCCCTTTTCCCAGGCATTCCTCCAGGAGGGGTTGGCTTTCGCATACACGCCCCACACCTTTATGTCCTGCCGGAGGGCTTTCGCCGCCACGGTCACCCCCGTGATGAGGCCTCCACCGCTGATTGGGACAAGGATCACGTCAAGGTCCGGATGTTCCTCCAGCAATTCGAAGCCAACCGTTCCCTGGCCGGCAATGATGTGCCGGTCTTCGTAAGCGGAAACGTAAACCATTTTCGCTTCATCGCAAAGCCGTTTTGCTTCCGCCTCCGCCTCATCGTAGAATTCTCCGATGACTTTCAATTGTACATATTCACCACCACGTTTCCCGATGGCCCGTTTTTTTGTCTCCGGGCAGGAACCGGGGACGCAAATTACAGCTTTCACGCCCAGCATCGATGCCGCTGTGGCGACACCCTGGGCGTGGTTTCCCGAGGAAGCCGTCACGACGCCACGGTTTCGCTCCTCCGGTGAGAGAGAAAACATCTTGTACAGGGCACCTCGTATCTTGAAGGCGCCACACAACTGGAGGTTCTCCCATTTTAATATGACCGGGCCGCCGGTTCTTTCAAAAAGCGCTTCAGACAGGTCTGACGGGGTTTTTCTCACCCTTGTCCTGAGGAATTCCTTCGCTGGCAGGATATCCGTCATTTCAGGCACAGTGTTTTCATACATGGTTTATCTCTCCCTGGATTCACTTTTTTCATACCTTTCGGGCATACCCCGTAAAAAGATTTAATGATCCTGCCAAGGCCCCTGAAGCACCATTTCGTATCCTTCTATCGCTTTCAAGCCTCTTCCAGTATACAGAACACGGGCCGGCGATCCAAACAAGAGGGCCCCGCGGCACGTTTGCCGTCGGGGCCCTCCCTTCGGAATCTCTTTTGACATACAGCCTACCGAATCAGTTTTTTTACCGCATCGAGAGCCTTGTCGTAATCGGGGTGCTCCCCAATATCGGGAACGATTTCCATGTACCTGATGACGTCATCCCTGTCCACAAGAAAAACCGCTCTTGCAAGAACCCGCAGGGCCTCAACGAGGACCCCCCAGTTTTTTCCGAAGGTGGCCTCCCTGTGGTCGGAAAAGACCTTGATGTTCGAAGCATCGCCGGACATACAAAACCGTTTGATTGCGAAGGGAAGATCCATGCTGATATTCAGAACCACCACATCTTCCGGCATTGCTGATGCCTCTTCATTGAAACGATGGGCCTGCAGCTCGCAGACCGGCGTATCCAGCGACGGTGTCACCGAGATGACCTTGATTTTGCCAGAAAAGTCTTTCAGGGTGTATTGCTTCAAGTTCTTGTCGACGACACAAAAATCGGGAGCCTTGTCACCAACATCGATCTCATCTCCCGTCAGGGCAAAAGCCTTTCCTTTCAACGTGACTTTTCTTTCTTCACTCACAGGAGACCACCTCCGCATAATGTATTGTTTTTGTTATTCCGATTTTTTGAAAGCCTGTTTTTTTGCGCCGCAGAGTGGGCAGGTATCCGGTGCCGACCCCTCGGCAATGTGCCCGCAAACCGTGCACAGGTAAAGGTCTACGGCCTCGTTGCTGCCAAGGTTTTCGAGAGCTTTATTGTAAAGTTCCGCGTGGACCTTCTCGGCTTCAACGGCGTATTTGAAAGCCCTGAGTGCCGCCTTTTCATCTTCCGTCTCGGCGATTTCGATAAATTCCGGGTACATTTCGGAGAATTCGTAGGTTTCCCCGTCAATGGCGGCTTTGAGGTTATCCGCCGTGGATCCGATCTTGCCCATGGCCTTGAGGTGGGCATTGGCATGAATTGTTTCGGCTTCGGCGGTTACACGAAAAAGTTTCGCTACCTGGGTAAAGCCTTCCTCTTCGGCTTTTTGGGCGAAAGCCGCATATTTCCTGTTTGCCTGGGACTCCCCGGCAAAGGCCGCCTGCAGATTCTCGTAGCTGTCGTGTTTACTCAAAGGGATCCGCCTCCTCGTGTCTGCTTTCTCAAAGCATCAATTTTTTTATCACAGCTTTTCCGCTTGTGCAAGCCCGAACCTTTTTTTACGAAATTTCGAAACAGTCTTTCAGAAAGGCCCGAATCATAACCACTGATTATAGGTCAATCCGACAATATGGGTGTCGCCGTCAGCGAGTCTCGAATCAGGGATCCCGTCTTTTGGACGTCCGGAAATATCCCTGTCTTCTATGGAAATGTAGGTATAGGAAAGGTCCAGCGATCTTGTTTCATCCCACTTGTAGCCGATACCAAAAGAGTACAGATGGCGGTCATTTGCCGGAAGCTGGTAGTCTATCGTGCCATCGGGGATCGGGGATTCGTCATAAACATAACTCAGGCGCCATGTCCATTGAGGCGTTGCTTCCCACTCGATGCCGACGTTGTAACGCCAGACGTCCTCGTAATATTTCGGTGTCGAGACAACCATCATCGGGTCTTGCGGGTCCCCGTACAGGATTGTCAGATTGTCGTAGGAGCTCCAGTTCGTGCGGACTGCGCCGGTCTCGAATGAAAGCCTGTCCGTCGCGTTAAAAAGAATCCCTGCGAAAAACATTTCCGGAAGTGTAATGTCCCCCTGTGCTGGACCGTCGGGAAGGATGCCGGAAAAAGATGCGTTTCCCTCGATTGCCTGTTTGACCTCGCTCCTATAAGAAAACCCGAAACTCACCCTTTCGTCGAATTTTTTCAGCAAACCGAGATTCCATCCCCAGCCGATACTGTCGCCCTTGAGCAGAATATCCGTATCGTAAGGGAAAAACCTTTTTTTTGCTTCATATTCGAACCACATGGCCTCTGCGCCCAGCGAGACCGAAAGTGTGTCGGAAATCTTCCAGGCGATATTCGGGTTGAATGAAACGCTTTGTATCGCCGCGTAGTAACTGTTATACCGGCCGAGCCAGGTTGGATGAAACTCCGTACCAAGGCCGAACCGGGACATGATTCCCAGGCCCAGCCATGTCTTTTCGGAAAGTTGTTTCGTGTAGTAGAAATGTGGAGGAATCCAGGTGTTCGACAGGGATCCCGCCGTCGTTCCCCCGGAGTTGATTTCCACCGATGGCATGATAAAGGAGGCCCCCACCGAAATGGCCGAGCCGGGGATCTGGGTGATGCCGGCGGCATTGAAGGCTATCGCCGAGGGATCGTCCGCCCTCCCGACCATGGCGCCGCCAAGGGCGTTTCCGCGAGCACTGAATTCGTACAGGGCGAACCCGGCAGTGTCAGCCCGGCTACCGGTAAAAAACAGCAGCAGCAAAACCAAAAGAAAAAAGCCGCATTTCTTTCCCAATCGAAACCGCCTCCTTGTCATGGTCCATGTCACGTCCAAGTTCACAATCACGACCGACATAAAATATCGCCATTATACATGTCTTTCCCGTCCTGATCCGGCTTTGTGGCGGATCGGGGCGTATAAAAAAGGCGGCACGGTACATCTTTCCGTGCCGCCCGGTAACTTCTTTCGCCTGTTTTCCTGTGTTCAGGATATTGGTCGCTGCAGCGTGAGAAGGTCATCCAGCACGCCGTAGGCCGTGTCATAAAGCGTCGGATCCTCCTGGGTGACAAAGATCGGACCCATGAGGTCCGTTTCTATCCTCAGAACGGCACCACGGCCTGAAACGGCGGCATAATAATGGCGCCCCTCAACCTCCTCCACCCCGACGGTTGCCCTGACGGAGCCGCCTTCGGGTTTCGCCCTGCATATCAATTTCAGGTGCCCGCCTTTTGCAACGGCTTTGGCCACCTCTTCCTGCGTCACTCCACTGATCCCGGTACGGGCCACATCGAAAGGTGTTATACCTGCATTCATCAGGACGTTGGCCAATGCCGCCGTCTTTGCGGCGGCATCCCATCCTTCAAGGTCATGGGACGGATCGGCCTCTGCGACGCCGACCCGCTGGGCTTCCCTGACGGCGTCCTCGAGGGAGACACCCTGTTCCATTTGGGTGAGGACAAAATTGGTCGTCGAGTTGAATATCCCCTCCACCCCGGTAACGATACAGCCTTTCAGAGTGCAGCGGGCGAGATTGAAGACAGGGGCTCCGTCCATGACAATAGTTTCGTGAAGAAACCGGCACCCTTTTTCTCTCGCAAGCCCGGCGATCTCTGAATAGCTGAAGGCTACGGGGCCCTTGTTGGCTGAAACAGCATGTTTCCCGCGTGAAAGGGCAGTCCGTATATGAGATGTTGCGGGTTCGCCGTTTTTTTCTATGGAGAGGGTCGACAACTCCACAAGAACATCGTAGTCAAGACATTCCGCCGCTTCCAAAGATTCCAGTTTTGAACAGGCAGGCGAATCTGGGTCGAACCGGCCCAGCTCCTCCATCATTGAAAGCGCCTCGTTGAAATCGAGACCCTCAGGATCCGCCAGGGAACCTTTACTTCGTGTGACGATCCCGACAGGTTCGATCGCAAGGTCTTTGAGATTCGGGAATCTCTCCCTTTCCCTCGCGAGTATCGAGGCAATCTTGCGGCCTACATTGCCGAATCCGATGAACAGGGCTTTCATGTGCTAGTTCCCTTCGGAACCTTCGGCGGCGATTTCGCCGACGGCTTCGAGGAGCCGCTTGACCTCTTCCTCCGTGTTGTACAGGGAGACTCCGACGCGGGTGACACCACCCTTTTCAAGCAGCCCCAGAACCTCGATGGGCCTGATCCCGTAGAAATGCCCGTCCCATGCACAGATGCCCTTCTCGTTCAAACTGGAGCAGACGTCAATGGGGTCTTTGTCCTTCATGGTGAAAGAAACCGTCGGTGCCCGCTCCCCTGCATCAAAGGAAGGCCCTACAACGGAGACTCCCTCGATTTTCCGCAAACCGTCGCAAATCTGCTTCGCGAGGATGTGCTCGTATTCGGCAAGACGTTCCATGGCGGAAACGACTTTCTCCCTGAGGCCCTTCCCGTTGCCGAAGGATGCAATGTATTCGACGGCCGCCCCGGTGCCCGATATGGCGGCGTGGTTCAGCGTTCCCGTTTCGATGCTGCAGGGGGCATGCTGTTCCTGGGTACGCAGTCGGTAGGCCGGAATGGAGTCAAGCAGGCCTTCCTTGCTGTAAAGGATGCCGATGTGCGGCCCGTAGAATTTGTACGCCGAGCAAAGAAGAAAATCGACTCCGAGGTCGCTGACGTCGATCGAAAAATGCGGGGCATAATGAACAGCATCAACAAGCAGCCAGGCGCCGACCTGATAGGTCAGCTGCCTCACTCTCCGGACATCATTGACGGTTCCTGTCGTGTTTGCCGAGAAACCCATTGCGACAAGGCGCGTGTTCTCGTTGAGTTTCTCTTCAAGGTCGTCATAATCCAGTGTTGCGTCGTCTTTGATGCAGATCTCCCGGACGATGATCCCTTCTTCCCTCAGAGCGAGCCAGGGGCCGCGGTTCGCCTCGTGATCCAGTTGTGTGATGAGGATTTCGTCGCCGGGTTCGAAATGTTTTCCAAGGGCCCTGCTGAGCATATAGTTCAATGTCGTCATATTATGGCCGAAGGATATGTTTCCCCCCCCCGGGGCGCCCAGAAAACAGGCTACTTTTTCGCGGGTCTTTTCGATCATCGCGTCAGATTCGTTTGTTGTGATGAAAAAGCCGTGAGTATTTGAATTACATGTCTTGTAGTACCACGCTACGGCATCTATAACCTGCTGTGGCACCTGGGTGCCTCCCGGACCGTCGAGATACGCGAGAGGATAGCCATTGTGAGTCCGCTCCAGCGAAGGGAATTCCTTCCTTCTTTCAATGAGATCTCCAAATTTGTCAAGGCTGGTCATGGATCATTCTCCTTTTTGCGGTTTTTATCTGTTCGTGACATGTTCCTGTAAAAAGGTATACCATAAGTTCCTGATGTTTCCAAAAAGTCCCAGAGGATATTCACGCAACAAGGGCTTTCGTGAAAATTTGTTTCAGGAGGGATAAATGCCCATGATTCGCTCAAGAAATCGCCGCATTGTGGATTTTCTGTTTTTGATTGACCGGGTCAAGACGATTGAGAGAGCGGGCTACGTCGGAGGGACGAACCGTCATGAAAATGACGCGGAACACATGTGGCATACCGCCCTGTGGGCCCTGCTGCTCCATCGCGAGGTCGATCTGTCGGTCGACCTCGGGCATGTGCTGTGTCTCATTCTTGTGCACGACCTTGTCGAAATCTACGCCGGCGATACCTACGCCTATGACACCGAAGGCGTTTCCACACAAAATCAGCGCGAAAAAGAGGCGGCGGAGAAACTTTTTTCGCGCTTGCCGGAAGATCTCGGAAACTGGCTGCATGAACTCTGGATCGAATTCGAAGCCACAGAGACCCCCGATGCCCGCTTTGCAAAGTCTCTGGATCACCTTCAGGGATTTTCACAAAACTGCATTTCCGGGGGTAGGTCCTGGAAAGAAAACGGAATCAAAAAAGAACGCACCTTTTCACGAACAGACCTACCCCGTCGCACGGACCCCGTTCTTGCGGAGATTGTATCGGGGCTCTATGAATTCGCAGAAACATCCGGAGCATGGCCGGAGGATGAATAAAAGAGGGGGAATCAGCCCTTCATGAGGACCTCCAGCACATTCAGGTAATCGGTGATCTCCATCGGCCTGGGGTTGCTCGAATTGCTCCCGTTTTTGAAGGATTTTTCCGCAATCTCCTGCAGGTCTTTTTCCCGTACGCCCAGGGAACGGAAAACCGGAAGACCGACGTCACGGGCCATCCGTTTCACTGCCTCCACCGCTGCCTTTGCCCCTTCAGTGTTTTCCCTGAAGGGGATCCCCATTGCTTCGGCGATCCGTGCATAACCTTCCGTACACCATTCGAGGTTGTATTCCATTACAGCGGGGAGGGCGATTGCATTGCAGGTGCCGTGCGGCGCATCGTACATTCCCCCCAGGGCTTCGGCAATACAATGAACAGAGGCCACGTCGGAGTGACTGAAGGCGATGCCGGCAAGAAGGCTTCCCACAAGCATTCCCGAGCGGGCGCTTTCATCGCTCCCGTCCTGCACGGCGCGCCTGATGTTGCGCGATATGTATGAAACTGCTTCCAGGGCGCAGGCATCGGCGATCGGTTCGGAAACGAGAGCCGTATATCCCTCGATGGCGTGAGTCAGCGCGTCCATTCCCGTTGACGCCGTCAGGGACGAAGGCATCGAAACCGTCAATAGGGGATCCGCTAGAGCCACCTGCGGAGCAATCGACGTATCCCGTATGCTGAACTTGAAAGATTCCTTCGTGTCCGTGATCACCGAACTGAACGTCACTTCGCTTCCCGTTCCCGCCGTTGTCGGAACGGCAATGATCGGAATGACGGGTGCGTTGACTTTGCCCCTGCCCTCATAATCCCGCGCCTTTCCGCCGAGGGATGCCACGATGGCCATGGCCTTTGCGCAATCGATGGGACTTCCGCCTCCTACAGCCACGATTGCATCGCCTTCCATCCGGGCCAAAGCCCTTGCTCCCGTTTCGACGTTTCTGTCTTTCGGGTTCGCCTCGACGTCGTCAAATATTTCGAAGCCGATGCCTCTTCCTTCAAGGTGTTTCTCGACTTCTTCCAGGATGCCGGCTTTCCTGACGCCGGGGTCGGTGACAAGAAGCGTTTTTTTCACCTGAAGCTCTTCGAGGACTCCGGGGAGTTTTGAAAGACTGCCTCTTCCAAACTCTATCCGCGTGGGCAGCACAAAACTGAAATATTTCCCTGCATTCATGGTTCAGCCTCCTGCTCTACCAAAATCTTACCGAAAAAAGTATACATGACTGGAAGAGATGACGCACGGGTTGTAGGATAAAAAGATCGACGCCGCGACGGTGGCGGAGGGAGAAAAACAATGGAGATGAATCCATGACTTCTTTTGACATATGTATCATCGGAGCAGGCCCTGCAGGGCTTAAGGCGGGAATAGCCGCCGCCTCGTCAGGGGCACGGGTGATTCTGATAGAAAAAAACCCAGAAGCCGGCGAGAAACTGCTCCTGACGGGAAAAGGACGATGCAATCTCGCTCACGCCGTGAAATCGGAAAAAGACATCATCGAAGCCTTCCGGGAAAACGGCCGTTTCCTGCATTCCGCCCTCTCCAGGTTCGGCTTCGAGGAAACCCTCGCCTTTTTTGCATCACTCCGTCTTCCACTCAAAACGGAGCGCGGTAAACGTGTTTTCCCCGGTTCTGGTGGCGCACAAGACGTGCGAAACCGACTTATGGAGGCTTTTCGCCAAGGTGGAGGCATTTTCCGGGGCCGTTCGCCCGTAGCTGATCTCGCGACCGAAGACGGGCAAATCGACGGCGCCGTTTTGCATGACGGGTCCATCATCAAGGCCGGCCGATACATCGTAACAACTGGCGGACTTTCGTACCCACGAACGGGTTCCACCGGTGACGGGTACAGGTGGGCAAAAGCCATGGGACATACCGTTACCGAGACAATCCCCGCCCTGGTGCCTGTCAGGTTGGCAGATGAATGGATACCTGAAGTGTCGGGCCTGTCGCTGAAGAACGTCCGTCTGACCCTTTTCACCGGAAAGAAAGAAATTGAATCCCGCTTCGGAGACCTTGACTTTACGCCTTTTGGCATCAGCGGCCCCATAGGTATGGATTTGTCCCGAGCCATCGGAAAAGCTTTGAGAAACCACGATAAGGCGTTACTGAGCCTTGACCTGAAGCCCGCAGTGGACGCTTCTACGCTGGACAAAAGGCTCCTCCGCGAACTTGACGGAGCAGCATCAGCCGACTTCGGAATGGTTTTGAAGACCCTTCTTCCCCGAAAGTTGATCACTCCTTTCGCCAGGCTCTGCTCGGTCCCGATTGACCGGAAGGCGGCGACATTGACCAAAAAGGAAAGGCTCCAGGTTCTCAGGCTGCTGAAAGCCCTTCCGCTGAAGCCTATGTCCCTGCTCGGGTTCGAATGGTCTCTTGTAACTTCCGGCGGGATCCTGCTCGACGAGGTCGATCCGCGGACCATGGCATCGAAGCTGGTCGAAAACCTCTATTTTGCGGGAGAAATACTCGACCTCGACGCTCCCACAGGCGGGTACAACCTTCAGGCGTGCTGGACTACAGGCCATGTTGCCGGAGTTTCAGCGGCTTCCGGAGCCTTTTTCGGTCACAGAAACTCGTAATCGGCCGGATCGACGATTCCTTTCGGTTTCTTCCCTTCAAGGAATCTACGCACGTTCTCCGCCGCACGTCGTACGGCTATGGGGTATATTTCCGGCACCAGGTTGGTGTTGTGAGGTGACCCCAGGATGTTTTCCAGTTCGAAAAAAGGGTAGTTTATTTTGAATTCACCGTGAACGTGTGGCTCGACCCACCAGGCATCAATCCCCACCTTGAAATCGGGGTTTTCGACCATGTGTTCGTAAAGTGCCTTTTCATCAATGATCGGCCCCCTGGCGGGATTGATGAGGATCGCGTCAGGTTTCATTTCTTCCAGTTCATCTTTCCCGATGAGCCCTTTCGTATACCGTGTCAGCGGTACGGAAACAACGATCACGTCAGATCCCGACAGAACCCGTTTGAGGTCGGCCGTCGTCCCGATAAATTCAACGCTTTCATCGGTCTTCCCGCTGGTGTTTATGGCCATGATTTTCATCCCGAAAGCCTTCATAAGCCGTGCAGTAGCCTTGCCGATTCCGCCAAATCCTATAATTCCCGCAGTTTTTCCCTGAAACCAGGTATTGTAAACATCACGGTAGAATTCACCCTCGGTCAATTTCTTGTGACACTTCAGGAAGTTTTTCCCTAGAGCGAGCATCATCCCTACGATATGCTCAGCCATAGGTTCGGCCCATGCTCCGGCATTGGCGCAAATCGTCACGGAACCGGGCAGCACGTCGTAGGGAACCGCATCGACTCCCGCCAAAAGGGTCTGTATCATCGTACCCTCGCGAAGCAGGAGGAACTCTTCCTGCTTGAGTTCATTATGAACCATGAACGCCAGGAGAGCGTCAGCGTCTTCCAGGTGTTTCCGGCGTTCCGCCCCTTCCAGGGTCTCCAGGTAAAATACGTCGGCCACATCTTTCAGTGTCTCGTGTATCGGGTCTTCCCACCCTTTTTCAGGATGAAAGGTGACAACGACGCTTTTCGACTTTTTCATTTTTACCAGACTCCCCTTCTTCGTGAAGTGCCTTTTCCTCTTCTAGATTTGGTCCAGAGCCTGCTTCAAATCTTCCCATACCGTCTGTGGTCTTTCAATTCCACCTGAAAGACGCAAAAGGCCTCCTGTAATCCCCGCCTTCTCCCGCTCTTTTTGAGGCATCGACCGGTGAGAAGTTTTTGCAGGATGCGAAATTGTGGTCGACGGCGCAGCAAGGCTGGGAAGAAACTCGACATTTTCGAGGCTTTTGACCAGGCTGGAAACGGCTTTTTCCCCGCCTTCCAGTTCAAAAGACAGCATTCCACCAAAACCGTCTTGAAGTATCTTTCTGGCAATGCCGTAAGATTTGTGCGTTTGGAGTCCTGGATAGTAAACCTTTTTCACTGCGGGATGTTTTTGAAGATTTTTGGCCAGGTAATGTGCGTTTTCCGAATGCTTTTCCATCCTCAGGGGAAACGTACGAAGTCCCCTGAGCACCAGCCATGCCTCGAAGGGGCTCAGGCTGCCTCCAAGCAAAGACCGCATTTTCTGGATTTTTTCCATCAGCTCTGTGGAACCTCCTGCCATGCCTCCCGTTACGTCACTGTGGCCGTTCAGGTATTTGGTGAGACTTTCCAGTACGATGTCCGCGCCTTCCGGCACGGGTCGGAAAAGTCTCGGCGATGCAAAGGTGTTGTCCACCACAACGAGGACTCCGTCTTCGGCCGCCGCGTCACAGATTTTCGGGATATCCACCACTTCCATCAAAGGGTTTGAGATGGTTTCCAGATAAACCATCCGGGTGTTCTCTCTGTAAGAGGAGACAACCTTCGAAGGCTCAAGATCTTCAAGAAATTCAACATGGACACCCCAGGAAGGGAGAAAATCGGAAAATACAGCGTATGTCCCCCCGTAAAGCACACTTGAAGCCAAAACGTGGTCACCGGGTCTGACAAGAGAGAAGAGGGTCGTCGTGATAGCGGCCATGCCTGACGAAAATGCAAGGGCCCCTTGTGCTCCCTCTGTTCCGGCAAGTCTTTCTTCAAGGGCAACAACCGTCGGATTAGCCATTCTGGAATAGACGTAACCCCGCTTTTTGCCTTCGTAAACGGCATCCACGTCCTCAAGCGTATCAAAGGAGAAAACCGACGTGGCATAAATCGGCGGTACCTCCGGACGGGTGATACCGGAACCTGTTATTTCCGAACGATCTTTCTCAACCATGAAAACCGCTCCTTTCAGATGGCATTGCCGAAACTGCCAAACTTCAGAAATATTTCTGTTGTCCATCACGTATGGTTTCAAGATACCTGAAAGACCTTCCATTGCCTACCACCGCCGGATATGCTACCTTGTCGGTGACCTCCGAGCCCTAGCTCCTGCCGGTTTTTACCAATGGAGCCGGGCCGTAGGGTATTCCTGGAAACAGGAATGCCTCCCGTGTTTGGAAAGGAGGGTTCGAGCCGACAAATGACAAGGCCGCCTTCCTGGCGGTCTTTTTTTGAAAGAGACGGGAGGCTTCAATTGGTTTCCAGCACTTTGCCGAGGAAAGAAAAGGGAGGAATAGCTCATGAAAAGGTTTCTGACCATTTTACTTGCTTTGGGCCTCACCGTTTCGGCGTCTTTTGCCGTTTTTGCGGAGACGCCTGTTCTCACGATGGCCACCACAACCAGCACGGACAATACGGGACTCCTCGACGAGCTGGCACCAGCCTTTCAGGAAGCCACGGGCATCGAGCTCCGATGGACCGCTGTTGGAACAGGAAAGGCACTGGAACTTGGGAAAAACTGTGATGTCGACGTACTGCTCGTCCATGCGCCGGACCTCGAAAAGGCGTACGTTGCCGATGGCTACGGGACGGATCGGCACCAGGTCATGTACAATGATTTTGTCATCATCGGACCGCCTGGCGATCCTGCCGGAGTCAAAGGCATGACCGTCCTCGAAGCGCTGAAGACGGTCCGCTTGAAAGAGGCGCCCTTTGCGAGCCGCGGCGACAATTCCGGGACTCACTCGAAAGAACTCGGCCTTTGGGGAAATGCCGGAATCCAGGAACCCGACAAGGAATCCTGGTACATACAGACCGGACAGGGAATGATCAATACCATTAATATTGCTGCGGAACGCGACGCCTACACCCTTACTGACAGGGGAACATTTATCAAGTACGAAGCAAATCACGATGGCAACCCGCCTCTCGTGATCCTTGTGGAAGGCGACGAGTCGCTCTTCAACCAGTACAGCGTCATGGCCGTCAACCCCGAGCGTTGTGGAAACGTCAAATATGACCTCGCCATGAATTTTATCGAGTGGATGGTTTCCGACGAGGCCCAGCAGAAAATCGCCGACTTCAGGCTCCTTGGGAAGCAGCTTTTTACCCCGAACGCAAAGTAGCTTTCGTGGCAGAAGGCCGGATAACGGCGAAGCACAGAAAGAGCATTCAAGACAAATAACCCAAAAGCCAGGCGCCGGATCCCGCGCATCCGGCGCCGAGCTTTATTTGCGGGGAGTGAAACGATGGACTACATTCTCGAAGGGCTTTTGGGGGCCTTTCGCCTTCTGCTGACGGGCCATGAGGAAACCTACTCGGCCGTTGCGACGACGCTGAAAGTTTCCACGCTTTCAATAGCTGCAAGCCTTCTCGCGGGAATTCCCCTGGGTTTTCTTCTTGGTTTCGGCCCCTTTCCGGGCAAGAACGCCCTGAGAACTATCGTCGACACCCTTCTCGCACTGCCGACCGTTGTTGTCGGATTACTCGTCTACGCCTTTGTTTCGAACAGGGGCCCTCTCGGCGAGATGGAACTTCTTTTCACCGTTCCGGGGATTGCCATCGGACAATTCATCCTCGCTCTTCCAATTATTATTTCCCTGACGGCGAGCGCCGTGGAAGAACTCGACCCCAAGCTACGGCTGACACTGCGGACTCTCGGAGCAAATGACCGCCAGGTGGCCTTGTCCTCGCTCTGGGAAGGCAGGTACTCGATTATGGTGGCCGCCGTCACCGCCTATGGCAGGGTCATCTCGGAAGTGGGCGTCTCCATGATGGTAGGCGGCAACATCAAGTGGCATACCCGAACCATCACGACGGCCATCGCCCTCGAGACGGGAAAGGGACAGTTTTCCATGGGTATCGCCCTCGGGGTGGTTCTCCTGTCTCTCGCATTTGCCGTCAATGCCGCAGTTTCGGTGCTGCGGAGGAGGGCCTGAAATGTCCGTGCTCTACGAACTGGACAGCGTGAAGAAACTTTACGACACAAGAGTCGTTCTGCAGATCGGCGAACTGCAAATCCGCCAGGGTGAAATCGTCGGACTCGTCGGCCCGAACGGAAGCGGAAAAAGCACGCTGTTACGGATCCTCGCGCTGCTTGAAAAGCCCGACGAGGGGATGGTCCGTTTTTGTGACGAGCCTGCCCGCTTCGAGGACAACAGCCAGAGGCGATACGTGACGATGCTTCTTCAAAACCCCTTCCTCCTGAAGCGAACTGTTTTTGAGAACATTGCCTATGGGCTCAGGATGCGTGGCACAACTTCCGGCCTTCACAAAAAGGTCAAAACTGCTCTTGAAATGGTCGGACTGGACCCCGTTCATTTCACACACAGGAAATGGTTCCAGCTTTCAGGAGGAGAGGCGCAGCGCGTGGCCATGGCATCACGTCTTGCGTTAAAACCGAAAGTCATACTCCTGGACGAGCCGACGGCGAGCGTTGACAGCGCCAGTGCCCACATGATACAGAAAGCCGTTCTAAGGGCTCGGGATCATTGGGGGTCGACGCTGGTCGTCGTCACTCATGACCTTCCCTGGATCTATGGCGTTGCAGAACGGATTCTGTCACTTTTCAGGGGGAAATTGATTAAAGACCTGCCGGAAAATATCCTCACCGGCAAATGGGAACCCTGCGGGGACGGTCTTTCGGCATTGTCTCTTTCTGACGGGCAGTACATCATCGGTGCCGGGACTGTAGGGGAAGAATCAATGGCACTCCTGGACCCGGAGGACATCATCATCTGTCTGGAAAAACCAGCGACCGATTCGGCTTTAAATTCTCTTCGGGGAACGATATCGGAAATGACCCTTGAAAACGGCAGCGGTCAGGTTCTCGTCAAGGCGAAAGTCGCTGAAAAACTGCTTTCGTCAGTGGTAACAGGGCAATCCGTGGAAAAGCTGGGTTTGAGGCCTGGAATCGATGTATATCTTCATTTCAAGGCTTCCGCCTTGAAATGGATGAGCCACTCATCATGATCTGAAAAACGAGAGAAGCCACGGGTAATAGGTGGCAAGCGCCCCGGGGGTTATGCAGAACACGATATAACTCCCCATGCCGATGCAGGATTGAATGATTGAAAGGATATCCTTTCGCGGTTCCTTCCGTGCCAGATATCCCAGTGCGCCGATACAGACGATGAAGGCCGCCACATGATATCCCCAGCCGGGTTTTACGCCTGCTTTCTCTATCGCTTCATATGCCCGAAGCACGCAATAAGCCCCCCATCCCGCCAGAATATAGGTCTCTCCCACAAACAGGACGGCCCGTAACGGATACCAGAGAAGCTTTCCCGCAAGGGGTGGAATGTTCTCTTCCCAGACGTCTTCCTTATCGGTTTCAGGGGCGTCGCGCTGTTCCTCCTGAAGTCCGCCACGGAAGGCTTTGGTGAGAAAAAGTACCGGATATCGGATGCCATAGCTGTAGGCAATACCGAAGGTGATCGCCGCGGCGCTGATCGAGAAAAAAAACAGAACAAGCATCGCGCGCCCTCCATTCACCGATGCGATTTTGCTTTTAATGCCGGACGATGCCAGGCGGAAAGAATCTTTCTGCAGGATCCCTTCCGCCCCCACCGTATTTGTTTGCGCGCCGGAACAAACCGTTCAACGGAGGATGTCCCCAAGGTTCACCCGCTGCCGCATCCTTGGGAACAGGGCACTCATGTTGCCGTCGAAGAGGGTTCCGAAAAAGGGTCCTTCGTGATCCCGCCACGCCTCCCGTTGGCCCGGACGGTGCTTTCTGATGATGATGCAAACTTCGGTTTCGTTCATTTCCGTCACGCTCCTCACCCAGAATTGTCCGTCAGGTAGCGCAACTTCCGCGGAAGATTTCGCTCTGTATGTTTATGGTAGCCTAATGATTACTATTTGTCAACTTCAACAGCGCTTCGATCCACTTTTTCGTCGATGTTTCGCTCGTTTCACCCTGAACCCATTCCGGCGCCCCGCCCCCTCGTGCCTTGAGTTCCGGATGGTCCCGGATGAATTTCTTGAGATCAGGGGAGCAGGTTGTCCCTCCGGCAAGAACAAAAGACGCCTTTCCCGGTTCCTTTCCTGCAAGGGCCAGGACAATCGTTTTCTCATCCATGATCTCTTTCACGGAAGGAACGATCATGTCCATCGGCAGCCCCTCCAGAAAGAGATACCTCAACGTGCAGGGCCCAAGTTCCTGGAAATTCCACGGAAGATCAAGCATGTTCCTGGCCTTGTCGAGGGCTTTCAGGAGTTGTTTTCTTTCCTGCTGCAAAGATTCATAGACATGAGGAAGCTTTTTCAGGGAACAACCGACGGATCTGAGAAGTGGTCTCATAACATGGCTGTATTCAGCAAGGTATCGCTCCCTGTGCACGGTGAATGAAACGCTCCATTCCGGCGGGGACCCCTTGAAACCTGTAACGAGTATTCCCCCGACATCACCCGTCGAGTCCGTATGTGTACCGGAACAGGCAATGACATCAAAATCCGGGATTGAAACCACCCTTATTTCGGGCTCTTCAACCCGTTCCCAGTTGATCTTCAGTTCCTGCATCTTTTCGGCCTTTTGCCTTTCGACAACTTCTACAATCACCGGCAAATCCGCCCGGATTATTTCGAGTGCCTTTTCCTCCGCGCCGAAAAGAACATCCCAATCAATATTTCCGTCATAGGAAATCGAAATTGTGCTTTCTTCCTCGCCGATGGCGACCTTGAAAACCTGCAGGCCGGGATGGGAATCTTCGAGAATTCTGCTGAAAATATGCTCCCCGGTATGCATGCGGGACAAAAGATGGTTCCTTCCGAGGTTCACCTCGGCATCGACAGGCATTCCCTGCTGGAGTCTCCCCTTTTTCACCCTGAGAAGCAAGAGAGGGATCCCGTCCTTGTACTGGCAGTCCTTTACTTCCGCCTCGAAGGCGTCGCTTTTCAGGGTTCCCGTGTCCCCCGGCTGTCCACCTCCCGAAGGGTGGAAAATGTTTTTCTCCAAGGCCACCAAAGCCCGCTTCCCCTCCGATTCGACAACTTCCACGATACGTGTTGAAGTTTTCATGAAAACACCTCCGCGTGAAAACCGGGCCGGGATATCCTTTTCAGACCGCCCGCTGTCGATGATACACTAAAATTGTCAGCAGCCGGGTCGCGTCGTGGAGGAAAACCATGTCGGAAAAAGAGGCATACGTGCGGATTTCAGGCATCGTCCAGGGTGTCGGGTTCAGGTGGAGGGCACTACAGAAGGCTGAAGAGCTGGACCTGAAGGGATGGATACGGAACAGGCCCGACGGGGACGTGGATGCCGTCCTGCAAGGCAATATTGAAAAAATCAAGACTATGATCGGATGGATGGAACGCGGTCCGTCCAACGCTCTTGTCCGGAACATCGAGGTAGAGTGGAAAAAGGGCGAAAAGCTCTACGAAGATTTCATCATTCACAGGAGCTAGCCGACATAGGGCATGACGACACGGTTCCGGCCGTGACGCCATGCCCTTTTCTTTTCGGACAAAACCAGCTTTATTTGCCTGCCCCCACGATCTTCAGTTCAGGCGCGTCGATACTCCGTTCGGAGTGGACCGATTTCCATGTTTTTACAGGAAGCCCCCAGATCGTGATAAAACCTTTCGCCGCTTCGTGATCGAAAACATCATGATCGGAATAGGTGGCAACGTCGTCTGCATACAGTGACTTTTCCGCTTGCAGTCCGACCACGACGGCGCTCCCCTTGTAAAGCCTTACCCGGGCGACTCCCGTCACATGTTTCTGGATGGAATCGAAAAACGCGTCCAGGGCTGTTTTGAGCGGAGAATACCAATAACCTACGTAGGTCAGTTCCGCGTATTGCAGCGACAGATCCATCCTTGTCATCAGGACGTCCTTGGGAAGCGTCATTGTTTCCACAGCCTGATGGGCCTGCAGAAGGACGACCGTCGCCGGGCATTCGTAAACCTCCCGGCTCTTGAAGCCGACCAGCCGATCCTCAAGCATGTCAATCCGGCCGATTCCATGTTTTCCCGCCACATCATTCAGTTTCGCGATCAGGCTGACACCGTCCATGACTTCGCCGTTAATCGAAACCGGCAGCCCTTTTTCAAAACCGATCTCCAGGTATTCCGGTTTGTCGGGGGCATCCCAGGGATCCGCCGTCATGGTAAACGCATCACTGGGCGGTTCCGTCCAGGGGTCCTCAATGGGTCCGCATTCGATTGCACGTCCCCAGAGGTTGTCGTCGATCGAATACGGGCTTTTCT